>SLSY01000004.1 GCA_007130145.1 Bacillota bacterium | reverse complement strand
GTCAGCCTAAAAGGGTACTGGCTCTCGGATAAAGAAAGCAACCCTTACAAGTGGCGCTTTCCCGACGTGATGATTGAACCCGATGATTACCTCTTGATCTTTGCCTCGGGGAAACATCGCCGCGACCCGGCGGGAGACTACCTGCACACCAACTACGCGCTCAATGACGTAGATGATGAACTGGTATTCAGCACCCCCGAAGGGAAGCGCATCGAAATCCTCCCCATTCGGAACATGTACCGGGATATCTCCTACGGTAGGGATCCGGATGACCCGGACGCCTGGCTGTATTATCCACAACCCACACCCGGCCAAGCCAATCATACCCAGGGCTTCACCAGCCTCACTGACGGCACGGCGCCTGAAACGGGTCTTGTTCACATCAACGAGGTCATGGCCGAAAACCTTACCACCCAGACGGATGAAGACGGAGAGTACTCCGATTGGATAGAATTGTACAACTCTTCCGACCGGGTGATTCACCTCAAAGACTTTGGCCTGTCGGACGCCGAAGACGACCCGTTCCGCTGGCGGTTTCCTGACGTGCATATCGGAGCGGGTGAACACCTGCTCCTATTCGCCTCCCGCAAAGACCGCCGGGACGCTGGAGGAGCATATCTGCACACCAATTACCAGATCCAGGCCACGGGTGAGACGGTGGTTCTAACCCATCCTTCGGGGTTCACCCTGGACCGCCTGCATACCGGCAGACTGGCCCCAGATATGTCCGTCGGCAGGTACCCGGATGGGGATGCTCAGAGCCGTTACTTCTTTACGGAGGCCACCCCCGGAGGTGCGAATGCTCAAGATTACTATCTCAGCTACACACCGGCCCCCCGGGTCTCCCTCAGCGGTGGCTTTTATGAGGAACCGGTGACGGTAACCATCGAACCCCCTTCGCCTCAAGCTGAGATACGGTACACCCTGAGCGGAAAGGAACCCTCCGGGCGATTCACCGGTTATACGGAGCCCTTGCAGCTGAGTGAAACCACCCAGCTAAGACCGCAACGCTACGAAGAAGGCCAAGAGTACACAGGCAAGCCCATTGAGATAACGGAGACCACCGTGCTCCGGGTAAAGGCCTATGAGGAAGGGAAACTGCCCAGCACCGCTGTGAACCACAGCTATTTCATCGGGACAGAGCACACCCTCCCGGTGGTATCGATCATGGTGGATCCGGATGAAATGTTCCATCCGGTACACGGTATTTATGAAAGGGGGGTCGATGCCACACAGCCTTTCCCGTACACAGACGCCAACTTTTGGCAACCCATTGAGCTGCCCATCCACCTCGAACTCTATGAAGAAAGTGGGAAAAAGGGCTTCGCTTTCGATATGGGGCTTAGAATCGCCGGTCAGTTCAGCCGGACGATGGACCAAAAATCCTTCAACGTCTTTGCCCGTAACATATACGGCTACAACGAATTTAAGTATCCCTTCTTTCCCGACTTCTACCCGGAGAAGCCGTTGGCCAACAAAGCCATTACCTTGCGCACGTCCGGTCAGGACGCTGATTATTCCAAGATCCGGGACATCATGATGACCAGCCTGCTCAAGGACACGGGTTTGGATTACCAAGCTCACCGTCAGGCCGTACTCTACATCAACGGGGCGTACTGGGGTATTTACAATATCCGCGAAAGGATCAATGAACACTTCCTGGCCTACAACCATGGGGTTGACGCCGACAAGATCGATCTGCTACAAGGTGATGGCTGGGTGCGAGCTGGTTCATCCGCTCACTATTTCGACATGCTGCGTTTTGCGCGAAGGCACGATATGTCCCAGCCAGAAAACTATGCCTATGTGCAAAGCCAAATGGATGTGATCAATTTCATCGATTTCTGGGTGAGCAACATTTACTTCACCCAGACTGACCCCAACATCAGGTTTTGGCGAGAGCAGCGTCCGGAGGGCAAGTGGCGCTGGATCGTCTTTGATCTGGACTGGGGTTTCTGGGATGAGCACATTACCTATAATACCCTTGGGGCCGTCACGGCCGCCGAAGGCACATCGTGGGCCCGAATAGGTACCCATCTCCTGCGCAATCTCATGGACAATACCCAGTTCCGGGAGACATTCGTAGAGAGAACGGCCCATTATCTCAATGATGTGTTCAATACCCAACGGGTCTTGGAGCGCATAGACCGCCTCGCTGCCAATATCGAAACGGAAGTGGAACGCGATTTTGCAAGATGGGGGCGACCCCTACATGTCTGGCACCAACACATTGACATTCTCCGCCGTTTCGCCCAAGAGCGCCAAGGGCACCTGCTACCCCATATCCAGCGCTATTTTTCCTTAAGCGATGAAGATATGCAGATCTTCGACGTCTGGGAGTAGCTTCGTCAACCATATCAACGGGCAAAGGAGGTTCACTATGATGGAAAGACTACTGGAATACATCATCGTTCCCCATGCTCTCATTGTGAGTTTGCTGATATCACTGTTTGTATCTTCCCTTCTTTCCCTGCTCATTGCCTTGGTTTACCGGTTGACTCACCGCAGCATGAGCTACGAACCTACGTTCCTTACCACCATGGTCATGGTTGCCCCCATCGTGACGCTGGTCATGTTCTTTATCCGCGGCGACCTGGTATTGTCCTTGGGCTTGGTGGGCTCTTTGTCCATCATCCGTTTCCGCACACCCATCAAGGATACCCGGGATATGATCTTCCTGTTCTGGGCCATAGCTGCGGGTTTGGGTTCGGGGACCGATAACTTGATGTTGGCCGTCATAGCAACGGTCTTCATGGCCATCATCACCGCCACCCTGTATCTAGTCGAATATGGTAACCCCACGTACTCTGATTATCTTATGGTGCTTTCGGGGCACAACCCCTACTACCCCTCAGAAGCCAAAGAGATCATTTTACGTCATACCATCGGTTCGCGCATCCGTTCCCATGAGGTCAGAGAGGACCTGTGGGAAATCGTCTATGAACTGCGCTTCAATCAGAGGCAGGCCGCTGAGACCAACCGGCTGGTAGAGGATATCCGGTCCATGCAGGGCGTAGAGAAGGTATCACTACTGGCCCCGCAGATGGCCCTGCCTCTTTGAGCAGATGCCGGGCACAAAGGAGGACAAACCATGGATCCCCGGCACGAGAAGAAGGACATTTGGCGCTTTGAATACAAGTACCATTTATCGCTGCCGCGGTACCACCAATTTCGCAGCGCCCTAATACCCTATGTCGAATTAGACGACCATTGTCGCCACAAGCCGGACCATGCCTATTTGGTCCGGAGCCTGTATTTCGATTCCTTCCACTACAAAGCCTATTACGAGAAGATGGAAGGGACGTACGGGAGAACCAAGTATCGGTTGCGCACGTACAGCGCCACACCTGGGGCAAAACCCGATATTCGAGTGGAATTGAAACTACGCAAAGGTTCGGCACTGGAAAAATACAGCACTTTTGCTTCGTATCATCACTACCGACAATTCATGAAATACCGGCACTGGTGCGATGAGGATGCGCCGGTCTTGATCGAATTTCAGCGGCAGGTACATCTCCACGCCCTCCGCCCTAAAGTGTTGGTGCAATACTACCGCGAAGGCTTTCGGGCCAAAGAAACGGGTGAACTGCGCATTACCTTTGACCGTCAGGTGAGCAGCTGCCGCTCCGATACACTGTTCCCCACGGCCCCCTTCTTCCGCCAGCACCACCCCCATACCGTGGTGCTGGAAATCAAGTGTCGCACCCGCAGGCCCGCCTGGCTCAGCCGGCTCATCAGCCGGTACGAGTTACGATACATAGCCAACAGCAAGTATACGCAAGGAGTGGAAGCTGCCCGCCCCGAGCTCATCAGTCCTTACTTGTCGTCTCATCTTCAAACCCAGGGCCCACTGGTATAGGAAGGGGATGACCCATGCGACAAAACCCCAGAAGAATCCTGACCTTGCTGGTCTCCTTGCTTGTTCTCTTAGTGGCTCTCAACACCTATGTTAACCTTCAGAGGGTCTCTTTCATCGACCGGGCCCTGGAAGAAGCCGTTCGCGAGAAACTCAAAAGAAGCACCGGTACCCTGTACCGCCACCACGTGCAATCCATTGAAGAGTTAGACGCCACCGGTCGCGGCATCGAACGCTTAGAAGGCATAGAAAGCCTAAAGAACCTCAAGCGCTTGCAGCTCGAAGACAACCAAGTCGCAGATGTCACTCCCCTAGAGCAGCTCTGTGGGCTCACCTCACTCAGCCTCAGGAACAATGGCATCACCGCATTAGAAACGATCCACTTCGAGGCCCTCCATTCTCTTCCCTTGGAGCGCCTCAGCCTCCGCCATAATGTGATGCGGCGGGCGGATGGTCAGGAGCTGCGCCTGGCCGACATCGGCCTGCTCCGACAATTCTCCGGTCTGAAGGAGCTGGAATTGAGAGACAACCACATTGAGGACATCAGTCCCTTGGGCGGACTTACGACTCTGGTAGAACTGGACGTCAGTCAGAATCCCATCCAGAAAGGAAACATCGCATCACTCAAGAACCTGACCAACCTGCAAGTGCTTAACCTACGGGAAACCGGCCTGACCGACATCTCTGCTCTAAGCCGTCTTACGAACCTAACCTATCTGAACCTTCATTCTAACCCCGACATCGATACCATCGCGCCGGTGCAGCAGCTCACGCAGTTGGAAACTTTGATCTTACGCCATGTTCCCCTGGCTGAACAGGTCGAATATCTTACCTCGCTCACCCGGCTCAAACGCTTGAATCTGCGAGATTGCCAGGTAACCGAGCTGTCCGCACTGGGCGAACTCATGGCCCAAGGTGCTCTTCAGGATCACCCGCCGAGCGGCACCATCGCCCGTGTGGATCTTCGCGACAACCCCGTACCGACCCAGGAAGACGAGGGGGTCGATGGGTATGGCCCCATCAGGCCCTACTGGCCCCATATCACGGGCAGACATCCCACTTCGTTGCCCTGATTGCACTGCCACCACGAAAATGAGACCGGTAAACTCACGCCCGCCCTCTGCCCGGATTTCATCGTCCCTTGCCTTGGCCAGCTCACCATAGCGGCACGATGGACTCAGCAAAGCATAAAGAGAGGTAGCAAAAAAGAAGAATCTCACCCCTCTCCCAACCCGCCGTATAACAAAGTCCTGAGAAAGCCGGCCACGCCCGACGCCGCATCGGTACGCACCACCAGGCTTTTGGGGCGCGGAAACGTACATTGCTGTCATCCCAAGGTGGCGGATGAACCCAGACCGCCTCCCCCGGCGCCACAGGCTTGGGGCTATTCTTACAAGGCGCCGTTGCTTGTTTCTTGTGGGCAAGACGTCTCATCTGTGATCATAGCCTGCACCTCTTCTTCAGGATAGTTTCTAAAGGCCACATACGCCCAAAGAGCTGCTATGGATACCACCAGCAAGCTGAGATGGATGCCCCGGGGATTGGCGATGTCTTTACCCAGGGACAGAAGATAGCCAAACACCACCCCGGCCGCTGCGATGGAGAGTTTGAGGGGAATGGCGCGGGCCGCAAAGAACATCGCTTCCCGGGCCATTCCATTTTGAAGAGCATCGGCCCGGGCCATATCCACGATGGTGGGATTGACCAATATGACCAGGACCGCAAGGGGTATTCCCGCCAAACCGAACAAGAAAAGAACGGGATAGAAACTCACGCCGCCCGCCGTCGCCGCGCTGAGATACATGGCAAGAGAAACCACAACAAAGATGAGAAGACCATTGGTTATCACCCGTTTCTTGCCCAAACGTTTGGCCAGCACGTTGATGAGAGGAAAACTCAAAAGTGCCGTTCCCATGGTAACGGATGCCAGCACGGTCAAAAACTCCGGCTCACGCCGGAACAGAACCACTGTGTAGTAGAGCAAACCGAGGGTGAGAATGTTCATGGCAAACTGCAAACCCACCTCACCCAGGACAAAAATGCGAAAGGGGCGAAAGGCGAGAGTGCGCCGCAAAGATTGCCACACCCCCATATCAAGGGGCAGCGTCGACGGCGATTGCGGGATTTCGCGAAATGAACGCGTCGGTATGTAGAGAAAAACCGCCCCTAACAGGCAGAAGACCGATACCACCATCTGGTAGGCGCGACGCATATCCATGCCACCCAGCTCCAGATGACCGGCCAAGGCCGGTAAGATCATGGTAATCAACCCCATGCCCACCAGCCCAAACAGTGCGATGAAAGTGGAAAGGTCAATGCGTCCTTCATTGCCCTGACCCAGCTCGGAAATCAGAGCCAAATACGGATTGACATAAGCAGTGTAAGAGACGTAGAATACGCCCAGTGTTAATGCCAGCCACAGGCCGTTTACCGTCGCAGCGCTAGCTGATGGCGGAAAGAAGACCAGCGCGCTGGCCAGCGCCAGCGGTACGCTGCTGTAGAGCATGAAGATGCGCCGCCGCCCCTTATGGGAGCGGTGATTGTCACTAAGATGGGCGATGAGAGGATCGGCCAACCCATCCACGACTCTACCCCATAGCAGTGCTCCTCCCAGCGCCGTTAGCAGCCCCCAATGGGTGGTCGTAGACAAAAGGGGCTCAAGGCCCAATTCATCGGGGGGAAGATAGAAAAAGGGCAGGTAAAGGATGAGCATTCGTTCTAGCAGCGTAAAGGCAAAACTCCCCGAGGCAAACCAGAGTTGTCCGCGCCGGCCCAGCGGAGCAAGGCTACCAATGGTTGACAACAGGTCACACCTCCTCGCCGGCAGGTTCAGCGGCGGCCTACTCATGTGCCACCTTCATCACAAGGGACAAGACGCGCGCGCCCCAGCGGCGCCACCGTGCAAGCGTGCATCCGGCCTCCGGTAAACTTGGGGTAAAAGAACCCGCCACCTGACAAGGCCCGGGGCAACGATGAGACGGCGGATCGCTTTCGCCCCGTCTTCTTACCTATCTGCCACTGCAAGCGGGCAAGTTCTCTTTTTCTGTATGGCCTCACGGTTTCGTCTTTCTAACTTCATTCTCTTTTTCCTCCATGCAAACGGGGCGGGATACGAGAACACCTCGAACATCTAGCCTGCCACTGGTTTAGGGCCCCTCTGATGTCTTGGTAGCAGCGGACGCATGGGATAATGACGGAGTACGGGAAACCAAAGCCTGCACCTGAATCACCATAATAATGCCAAGAAAGAAGGCGGCGGCCGCTGATAGAAACGGCGCTTGGATGGAATATTGATAGAGCCAGCCGGCCCACAGGGGCCCCACCACCCGTCCCAGGGCCTCAAAGGAACTCTGCAGACCCATGGTCGTCCCTTGCCCCATATCGGTGGTGCGGGACAAAAGCGAAAT
>SLSY01000162.1 GCA_007130145.1 Bacillota bacterium | reverse complement strand
TGCTCATTGCCGATGAGCCTACGACTGCTTTGGATGTGACGATTCAGGCACAGATTTTGGAGCTAATGAAGAAACTTAAGCAAGAACTTGATATGGCCATCATGCTCATCACGCACGACTTGGGTGTCATTGCGGAGATGGCCGAGCGGGTGGTTGTGATGTATGCGGGCAAAGTGGTGGAGGAAGCTGATGTGGAGCCTCTCTTCGCTCATCCTTACCACCCCTACACGCGCGGACTCTTGGATTCCATACCTGATGTCGAGGGGCGAAAAGAGCGCCTGCACGTGATCGAAGGAGTGGTTCCCAATCCCATGTTCATGCCCGCAGGCTGTCGCTTTAATCCGCGCTGTCCCTATGCTCAGGACCGCTGTCGCGAAGACCAGCCTGAATTGGAAGAGATTGCGCCGGGTCACAAAGTATCCTGCTGGTACCCGCTGACCGGCAAGCAAGAGGGGGTCGCAACGTGAGCGTGGCAGAAAAAACCACTGAAACGGCGCAGACGCCGGACGATGAGAAGCTGGTAGTTGTTGATAATTTGGTGAAATATTTCCCCGTAACCGGAGGGGTGTTTTCTCGGGTTAAGGCCTGGGTGAAGGCGGTGGATGGGGTCAGCCTATTCATTCGCCCCGGTGAAACCGTAGGCTTGGTAGGAGAGAGCGGTTGCGGCAAGACCACCTTCGGTCGGGTTCTTTTGCGCTTGTTACCGGCCACTTCGGGCACAGTGACCATGGATGGCAAGGATGTATTCTCGTTGGGGCGCGAGGAGCTGCGGAAGCTGCGCCGGGAGATGCAGATCATCTTCCAGGATCCGTATGCTTCACTCAATCCGCGTATGACCGTGGGCGACATCATCGGTGAGCCCCTTTTGGTGCACGGTATGACCAGTGCCAAGGAAAGGGAGCAGAAGGTCAAGGAGCTTCTGGAAGTGGTGGGCTTGGCCACCTACCATATGCGCCGTTATCCGCACGAGTTCAGCGGCGGTCAGAGGCAGCGTATCGGCATTGGTCGGGCCCTGGCACTGCGTCCTAAGCTTATTGTTTGTGATGAACCGGTGTCGGCATTGGACGTATCCATCCAGTCCCAGATCTTGAACCTGCTGGATGATCTGCAGAAGGAGTTTGGTCTGACCTATCTATTCATCGCCCACGACTTGAGCGTGGTGCGGCACGTGTCAGACCGGGTGGGAGTCATGTATTTGGGCCGTCTGGTGGAGATGGCCAGCGAGCAAGAACTCTATACCAGGCCCAAGCACCCATATACACAGGCCCTGCTGTCAGCGGTGCCCGTTGCCGATCCCACCGTGCGACGGGAGCGCATTATATTGAAGGGTGATGTTCCCAGCCCGGTGGATCCACCGTCAGGGTGCCCTTTCCACCCGCGCTGCCAGTATGCCGAGGACATTTGCTCACAGGAACGGCCCGAGTGGCGAGAGATCGAGCCCTTGCACTACGTGGCGTGTCACCTGGCTAAATAGAGACTCGAACTGTTACACGAACCAAGAGCAAAAGGAGCGGGGATCCCGCTCCTTCTTGATGTCTTGGTTTCTAAAGGATGACATCGGCGCTGGTTTGACCTGCCTTCTCCCCCCAGGCCCGCATGTGCAGTTGTGGTTTGCTCTCTTCTGTGATGCGGATGATCCAGCGAGCCTCACGGGCACTGGCTTTTGCTGGCCCTGAGAAATAATAGCCCAGCATGAAGCCGCCATCCTTGGCGGAACGGCCTTCCAGATGACCCAGGTCAAGGCGCTTGTTTTTGCTCACAACCGTGAATCCTTCGCCCTCCAATGTGGCGTAGACGGGTTTGGGATCGGGTAATTCCAGACGGCGCTTGGTCAGGTACGTCGGAAGATAGCCCATATTATCCACAATAGCGCTGACCTCGTAGGTATCTGTCCCCAGGCGCTCTGCCTTCACTTGTCTCAGGCGCAGGCGGGGGAGGGTGCGGGCGTGTCGCAGCGAGAAACGCATGTTCTTTTGGCACTCGGCCGCCAAGAGGTGTGCCGGAGGATTCTGCACCACGAACTTGGGCAGCCAGCCTCCGATCTCCACCGCTCCCAGCTGGGGATGATCGAAGGGAGTCCAGTCCATGAAACCTTTGCCCTCGAGTTCTCGATCATTCCATTGGAGCAAGAGCAACATATCCTCTTCCTGTTGACGGGGTGTGCGGATCGTGCGCGGCCAGAGATTCTCCACGCCGGAGCGCTGCAAGAGATTCCACAACTCCACTGTGTACGATGGGATGCCCTGATGTTCGTAGAGCCAATCATCGGTCGCACCCAGCACGGGGTTTTCGCCTTCCAGAACGAAGCCGCCAGACACCGGGATACAGGGATATCCCGTTTCTTCGGTTCCCATGGCGCCGATGGCCTTGAAGATGGCCAGATCATGCTTAGGGATCTCCTCTGGTTTACGGGTGCCCGGGGGATGCAAGATCACACCCCCGGAAGTGTGCAGTGTGGTGGAACCGGCGATGTTGGGATGCTGTAAGACGAAGTGGGCCACCATGCGGGTCTCCGGCTCGGACAGGGGATAAGGCCCCGCGCCTCGCTGCCGGTAGTCCGGCTCCCAGGCCACGGGATAGTTGCGGTTGAAGTCCAGACCCCACACGGCAGGGGTCGTCGTTATGTCCGGCGCTGGCCACTGCCGCAGTAGTCCTTCCACTTCCATGCGGTAGAAGGTTCCGTCCTCCTGGTCCGGCCCCCGGCGTATCATGAGACGGGGATCTCTCCGGGAAGGAGTCCATTCTCCCCTTTCATCCTTCATACGCATGAGCAGGATGTGACCGTTCCCGTCGATGTCCTCCGGATAGAGTCCCTCTTTGTATTCCGATTCGGGCAAAGGGTAAGGGCGTGGTGCGGAGCGCAAGAGAGCCGGCGTTTTCAAATAGGTTTCCACCCCATCTGCCGACAGCCGGGGCAGGACGTAAACGCTCGTCTCGTCCAGCAAGCGGGTAACCGACCTGTCATCACCGTAACGGGTGACCAGATACCAGACGGTGTACAGTGCGGTCATCGTACCGGTGACTTCGCCGGCATGATGACTGGCATCAATCAGGTAGCCCGGCTTGGTGTCAGCCGGTTTGGCCGGACCGGTGATGGTCACTGCCCAGATGTTACGGCCCTGGGGGGTTTTGCCGAGAGACTCTAGCTGCATGAGTTCGGGATACGCAGCCTGCAAATTCTCGAGGGCCGTTGTCAGCTCCTCATAATCATAGTACCGATCAAAACTCAGCTCGACCTTCATTGATTACCACCTCGACTTCTGACGATTCTTTCTTACCAGAAACGGATCCATTTTCGCCTGAAGAACCCGATGGAGCTACGAGTTGGTCTAGGCGTGAAGCATCAATGTTGCCCCCCGATACAATGAGGGCAGTGTGGCTGGTGATGTTGAGATGGCCCGCCAAGAAAGCGGCGAAGGTGGCCGCGCCCGACGGCTCCACCACCAGTTTATGGTCATAGAACAAACGGTGCATGGCGGTGCGGATATCGTCATCATCGACGGTAATGACATCGTCCACCAGTTGCTGAATGAGGGGGAAGGTCCAAGCTCCGGGTTTGTCTACGCGCAGGCCATCGGCAATGGTATCCACTGTGGTGAGGACTTGGGGTGTTCCGCTGGCCAAGGAGAACGTCATGCGGGCGGCTCCCTTTGGTTCAACGCCTACCACTTTCACATGGGGGGCCAAGCCCTTAATGACCAAGGCAATCCCGGAGATGAGACCGCCACCTCCCATGGGACAGACGACTTGGCCCAGTTCTCTCATCTGCTGCACCAATTCCAGTCCGACAGTTCCCTGACCGGCGATGATGCGGGGATGATCATACGATTCGGCGTATGCCCATTTCCTTTCGCGGGCCACATCGTGCGCTCGTTGCTGCCGTTGGGAGGAGGTGTGACCACAAAAGATCACCTCAGCCCCATGCCGGCGACAACCGGCCACTTTGACCGCTGGCGCATCTTGCGGCATGACCACGCAGGCCGGAATATTCTGCTGGGCTGCCGCGTAGGCCAGGGCACTACCATGGTTTCCGGAGGACGCTGTCACCACCCCCGATCGGAAGGCGGGGTCGCATAGCAAGGTAAATGCTCCCCGAATCTTGAAGGAACCGGTATGTTGCAGGTTCTCTGCCTTGAGGTACACCGTGCTATCTGGAACAGCAAAGACCGGGGTGCGGCGAATGACTCCCTGCAGGACAGAATGGGCAGTAAAGACATCACGAAGGCCCAACACCACATGCTCCCTCCTCTCGCACTGCCAGCGCCTCCCCCCGTATGACGCTGGAGGTGGACCCTGGAAGGTCTTGACCCGTGCAGGGGCACCAAATCAGGACACTGCCAGTATTCGTCAAACGTTCACTTACCCCTGCCCTAAGATGATGCAGTATGATGCGGCACTTGGGCAAACAAAGCAACCAGACCATCTTCTCCGGCAAGAAGTGATGGGGAAAGCCCTGCTAAAAGCGTTCCGTATCCAGTAGAAGGAGCTGGGAATTGACAAGGAGAAATAGGAGATTGCTAGGAAGGTACACATCTTGATTTGCACACTTATGTTATCAGCAAGGGCGGTGATGATTTGCCAGAAGGAACCTTGTTTGTCCATCCAGATCCTGATGCTATGCGCGATTGGTTCCGGGCCAAACCCAAGGGGATGACATCCAAGCTCACCTCGGCTCGTGAGGCCATCGGGGAATTGGTGAAAGACGGTGACTACTTGGCGGTGGGAGGATTTGGCACCAATCGCATTACCACAGCACTCTTGCATGAGATCATGCGCCAAGGCCGGAAGAACCTGGGTATGAGCGGTCACACGGCGACCCATGACTTTCAGCTGATGGCAGCGGGGCAATGTCTCGACCGGGTGGATGTGGCGTATGTTGTCGGCCTTGAGGCACGCGGACTGTCCCGATCGGCCCGGCGATTGTTCGAGCAAGACCAGCTGGACGTAACCGAGTGGACCAATGCTGCGTTGGCCTGGCGATACCGGGCCGCTGTGATGGGAGTACCGTTTCTTCCGGCCCGTATCATGTTCGGCACCGATACCTATGAGAAATCTGCGGCCAGGGAGATTCGCTGCCCGTTTACCGGTATGAAGTTGGCTGCACTGCCTGCCCTCTCTCCCGATGTGGCCCTTATCCACGTCCATGAGGCAGACGTATACGGCAATGCGGTGATTTCGGGCATCACTGTTTCCGATTGGGAACTGGCCCGGGCCAGCAAGAGGGTGATCATCAGTGCTGAGCGCTTGATTCCCCATGAGAGTATTCGCAGCCAACCGCAACGTACGACGATACCCTATTTTTGCGTGGATGCAGTGGTAGAAGTTCCCTATGGCAGCTTCCCCGGCAATATGGCCTACGAGTACTTTTCCGATGAGGATCATCTCAAGGCCTGGTTGGAGGCGGAGCGCGACCCCGAGACCCTGCAGGCGTTTCTCGAACGGTACATTTACGGAGTGGAGACCTTTTCCGAGTACCTTGACCGGTGCGGGGGGCTTGACCGTATGCAGGAACTCCGGCGTTTGGAATTCCTATTGGATCGGGAAGTGGGACCGGCGCCCGCAGCAGGGGAGGGGAAGAGATGACCGCCTATAACCAGATGGAACTGATGATCGCACTGGCGGCTCGTTATCTAGAGGATGACAGTACGGTGGTCGTGGGTACCGGCGCCCCCTGTGCCGCTGCCATGTTGGCCCAAAGATTACATTCTCCGCAACTGGTCATCATGTTCGAAGCCGGTGGTATGGGCCCGCAGCTGCCTTCCATGCCTATTTCAGTGGGGGATTCGCGCACCTTTTACCGGGGTTTATCGGCCAGCAGCATGTCAGAGATCATGGATTTGTGCCAGCGAGGGATGATAGACTATACCTTCTTGGGGGGGGCCCAGGTCGATGCGTATGGCAACTTGAACAGTACCCAGATCGGTCCGCCGTCCCAGCCCCCCCGGGTGAGACTGCCGGGCAGCGGCGGAGCCAATGATCTCGCCTCTTTGTGCTGGCGCACCATGATGATCACACCGCAGGATAAGCGCCGCTTCGTTGAAAAGGTTGACTTCATTACCAGTCCCGGGTATCTCAGCGGCCCCGGAGCGAGGGAAGAAGCCGGTCTTCCGCCTGGTAGTGGGCCCTATAAGGTCATCACCCAGCTGGCAATCATCGGGTTTTGCCCACAGACCTTGCGCATGCAGGTGGAAAGCCTGCATCCCGGGGTGACGCGAGAGGACGTCATGGAGAACACGGGTTTTGAGCTCTTGTGGCGCGATCCGCTGGAGAAGACAGACCCACCGCGAGAAGAAGAACTTCGCGTTCTGCGCGAGGACGTGGATCCGTACGGCTACATCATCGGCCGAGGATAGGACGCCTGCGCAAGCAGTAAGGGCGCCAACTGTTCGTGTGGGGCGGAGCTCTGACGGGGAATTTTTTGGCCTTATCGCCTTGATTTCCGGTGGGTACTGGCGTCTTGCCTCGATGTGGTGGTGCTCTCAGCGCTCGGTGCGGTGGTGGGCGCAGTGTCTCTCTGCGCCTTGCTGCGTGGCAGCGTCCTGGATTACACAACCGGGTTGTATAACCGGCGTTACTTTGGTCAGCAGCTCCACACCGAACGGCCGCGCGCCCAGCGCGCCACCGGCACTTTTGTTGCTTGCTGTACGGGGTATTGATGACTTCAAGAAGTTTGACGATCGCCATGGACACCTGACCGGGGACAAGGTGTTGCAGGCCTTTTCGCGGCCAGCTCGGGAGGGCGTGCGGCGTAGTGATACGGTGGCGCGCTGGGGAGGGAAGGAGTTTGCTATCATTTTGCCCGAAACGACTCCGCAAGGGGGAGGGGCGGTGGTGGAGCGCCTGCGCAAGGAGACAAAGAACCAAAAGATACAAGGGCTCTTCACCATCACCCTTTCCGGGGGCACCGCGGCCTTTCCGGCTGATGCCGGCACACCCGACGATTTGATACCAGCTGCGGATACGGCATTGTACGCAGCCAAACGCAGTGGCGATTACGGGCTCCTGTGCTCTGAAACAGTAAGACCTTCAGAGGAGGCTCAAGTGTAGGGTTTCCTAAGAATAGAACCACTTGCGCTTGGTGTGCCAATGGGCGCGCACACGGGCCAAGCGCCGGCGCCGGTGCATGCTACGTTGCCACATCACCATCAGGACAACAAAGGCCAAGACAAGCCAGATCTCATTGCGGTAGTACCATGCGATGGGGGCATCGCGTTCAGCCAGTACCGACGTGGTGGCCATATGGATGCCCGCATAATAGACTTTGAGCTCGCCCAGTTCATCCCCGGCCTGAACCGGAGCCTGCAAGGGCAGCACGTCCAACTTGGTGCTAATCAATGCCGGATCCCGGATGACCAAACGTATGGACGTCCCGGCTG
>SLSY01000248.1 GCA_007130145.1 Bacillota bacterium | reverse complement strand
TGAACTACAGACATAAGATCTCTCCTCTCTCTTCGCGGGGATGGGCTGTCTTCATGACAACCTCTGGAGAGATCTTCTTCTACCTCAAGACCCTCACTGCCTACCTAAACTTTACACGCTCATCGAGCAGACAAAACCACCTCGCCTAGAATGACCCTGCAAAAGAATGTCGCAAATCGCTGCTCATCCCATATAAACGCCCCTCGCAGCCCAGGCAACCACGGGGGCCCGACTAAGGTGTCACTGCCTTTAAGAGAACGGACAATGCGGTAAAACTGCAGCACGCACCGATAGCGTTCAAAGAGCGACATATGCTCAGCACATCGAGGCGGGAGTTCCTTAACTGAATCATATCCTTTGAGAAATACTTCTTTACACCTGGGTTCGTTCTCTCGTCCCGGCAGAGCGGCCAGTACGTAAGCAATATCCATGAGGTAGTAATGGTAATGGGCATCATCAAAGTCAATGGCCCAAAAGGTCCGGCTCTTCTGATTCCATAAGATATTGTGATATTAAAAATCATCATGAATGAGCCCATAGTCCTGGGGTTCCCTCGGCAATCGATTCAGCAGACAGAGCGTGTTGCGAATCACCAATAAAGTACCTGTTCCAAGAGCGAATAGCATAGGTTCGTCAGTGAACGGGCTAAGTTAGGTAGAAGAATGGGTAGTTGGGCCAGGGATGATACGTACTATTAGCGTGCTACACTCTTTCGTCGTTTCTAAATACTATGTCCTCCCTTCTCCCATTACATGGCAAAAACCCATTGGGTCTCGAGGTTCAATGTCATTGGGCCGAGGAAATTCCTTAGGGGCAAAGACATGGGTTGAGAGCAGGGAGGCACACTAACACCAACGATAACCTCGGAAGCACTGTGGCAGCTTTGATCAGGCGTCCTAGAATACGATGTTCTCCACTTCACTGTATGCTTACCCTAAAAGCGTTGGCAATTCACTCTCCGTCATCGGTGGGGGAGCGCAGGCAACTCCTCTTGGCGTATGCTTGGACGCAAGGCATACAGGAGGGGCCCCGGAGGGGTTCTTGCCGTGCCATGCAAACCATTCAGTTCCATTTCCAGAGAGTGCCACCAGGAACATGCTGTCGAATCTCAACAGCAAAAGTCAACGTTTCTATGCTAGCAGGTCCCCTGACCAAAAGGGTTTACACAGGCAATTGACGTACCATACGATAGGCTGCTTCCACCCCAAATACCAAGCTATCCACGGGTATGCGTTCATCGAAACGATGGACCCGCTTGACGACCTCACTGATCTCGACACCAGGCATGGGGGCGAAACCATAGGACTTAACGTCCACGTGTCTAAGGTGCCGGCTATCCGTGCCACCAATGGCCACAAAGGGCAGGACGAGAGCCCCCGGATCAAGTTCGGAAATGACCACTTGCGCTGTCTGAAACAGCTCATTGTCCACTCCCAAGTCATAGCCCTGCCTAAACTCTTCAAATTCCACCTCTACATCTATGCCTTCAAGCAGTGTACGCAAATCCCGTGCCATATCATCTCGGGTCACGTCAGGGAGTAGACGACACGATACGGACACTTCCGCTGCCGTGGGCAGTTGGCGGGCAGAGGTCCCTCCGGACATCAGATTGGGACTCAGAGTACTGCATGATGCAGCTCGCAAGACGGGCATAAGACCTTCATCGTCACATGCATCAAGAATGGTCCGCACCAACGCTTCATCTGTGTCAAGTGAAACGCCCAGCTCTTCCGGCGCAATATCAAACTGTGGCGCCAATCCTTTGAACATGGCCAGACCGGTCTGGCCCAGACGTACCGGGGGCTTGTGTTCAAAGATCCGATGGGCTGCTTGGACTACGCTGCGCAGCGGTGTGAAATCAGGCGGACAGGATGGATGTGCGGGAATATCGCGAGTAGAAGAAATCTTTACCGTCCCTCCCCCTTTTTGGGCGGACTCAAACATGTAGAACGTCCGTCCCTTCACAACTGCCGTGAAGCCACCTCCTTCGTTCAAGGCAAAGCCGGGCCGAAAACGCTCGGGCTGATGCTGAACTAGGTAGTCCATGCCCCATTTGCTGCCTTTCTCTTCATCGGCCGTACCCATGAATATGACGGGCCGGTTGAGGGGCTCTGAATGACCCTGAAGCAAGGCCATGGTGATAGCATGCATGACCGTGATCTGTTTTGTGTCAAGGCTTCCCCGACCCCAAATCTCACCGTCAATGACTTCACCTCCAAACGGAGGATACTGCCATTGATCAGGTTCTGCCGCCACGACATCGAGGTGTGATACCAAATAGAGAGGCATCCCCTGATTGGGTCCCAAGTGGGCGATGATGCTACTACGCCCATCTTGTGGTTCAATGATCTCATAGCCAATGTTGTGAGCACGAAAGAACTCAGCCAGCACCTTAACAGCGACGGCTTCGTTGCCGGGAGGGTTGGTCGTATCGGCAGCGATGAGTCGGGATAGAAGACGGACTGATTCTCCTCTGACATCTGACCACTGCATAGCCATGGGCAAGCCCCCTTTGTGTAGTGACAAAAGACCAAATGCGTACGATAAGGATCGAAGGAATACGTGCTAATACGTAAGAGGCCGCAAGGACGCTGGCACAAGTCCAAGACACAAACAGAACAGAATATGCAACATGCTATGCGTCTTCGTGTTTATCGTCACCATATCCTCCCTCTCCTCAAACGACAGATCCGGGCCCCCCCTATTGACCTTTACTGCTGCCAAGAGGCATTCGCATGACCCTGTCCGCCAACCGGATACACCGCGCCTCACTCTCCTTGATGCTCCTTATAAGCGATACACATCCTGCTCGTCTGATCTGGTCAAGTGGGCATTCACACTTGTAACCGACCAACCAAAGCCCAGTCCAGCCAGAATGTCGAAAGCCATAAGGGCGTTTTTTCAGGGCTACAGCAAGATACGGAGGCGAACGCATGCTGGAACAAAGAGTCCAAGCATAGAAGATGGGGCATGGGCTTAGAGAACAGAGCGCTATGGTGCAAAAAAGAAGCTACCGGGAAAACCTTCTGTCCACCCGGTCTACAACACTGGGCCACTTTCGTCGTTGCAAAGCAGGAGAATCTCCGCCTCCTGGTACTGCTGGTTCATAGCAGCAGTCTCCCAATAGATCATAAACAGTCTTGTCACCGGCACGGTCCTCTTGCTGAACTCAACGTCGAGTCTTAGGTGAGCATCTATGGCATGGATATCCAACGCTTGTGCCCCGTAACTCTAGAGATTCATGCGGGCAAAGGATACCAGATCGCCCCGATCGCAAGAGAAGAAACCCAGCGCCTCATAGAACCCACGAGTCTCATCATTGTCATCAGTCAAAAGCACGATCTGTCGCACCTGGCCAGCCTGCTCAAGAGCCTGCTTGAGAAGACGTCTGCCTATGCCGTTACGCTTATACTGCTTCTTGACCAATATATCCTGAATATAGGTAATGAAGTGACCATCACTTAGTAGTCGCACCAATCCAACCAGTTCATCGCCCAGCCAGGCGGTCAATACCAAAGAGGAGTTGGACAGGGCAGATAGCACTTTCTCGGGTTGCGACGCGCAAGACGCCCAACCGGCATCCTCATACAAGGACTGGAGCTGACTCATTCCCAGGCCCACACCTTCCTTAACCACGAACTTCACAGTTAGACCTCCGTTCTGATAAATGCCATAATTCGTTCCCTGGGGGAGATTCTCTGTGTGGCCTGCGAATCCTGCCATTTCAAGCACGGATGGGGACAAAGAAACGGTCCAGACAGCGACATTGTCGAGTGAATCACTGGCAGGAACCCTTGCCTTGGTGTCACCGGATAGACTCTTCTTTGGTGCGATGGAGCCTCACCGGGCAAGCACAGAAGGAATCGATGCCTCAGCCGTAGATCAAGGGTCCAGAGACTCGTGATATAATGCAATTACAGTCACAAGACGAAAGGAGCCCTCTTCTTGCACCATGCCAAACTCCAGCGCTACGGGCTGAACACACGCATTGAACAGGAAGCCTCCCTACATGAGGAGCTGGTCCTAGCTCGAATTAGCGAACAACACCGCGATATCTACAGGGTCATCACCGAAGAGGAAGAGTTGCATGCCACGATCTCCGGGAAACTGCGCTATCAAGCCATCAGTAGCACAGACCTTCCGGGGGTAGGCGATTGGGCTATGGTGGAACGAGTTCAGGAGCGTGCCATCATCCATCAGATACTACACCGAAGGAGTGTGATCCGACGCAAGGCAGCCGGAACCTCCCAGGCCATGCAAGTATTGGCGGCAAACGTCGACGCAGTGTTTGTCTGCATGTCACTGGATAACGACTTCAACCTGCGACGATTGGAGCGTTATCTTTCACTGGTCTACAGCAGCATGGCAACACCGGTGATTGTTCTGACCAAGGCTGATTTAGTGGACAGTGTCGATGCGCGTTTGGCAGAGATTTCTGCCATGAGCCCCGGCACCGACGTAGTAGCTTGTTCAGGACTTGCGGAGAGCGGCTATCAAAGCATTCTACCCCACATCACGGAAGGTAAGACCGTCGTCTTTCTCGGCTCATCGGGTGTGGGTAAATCCACGCTCATTAACCGATTGCTGGGAAGCGAGCTACTCGCCACCAAGGAGGTCCGCAAGGACGGCAAGGGTCGACACGCGACCACCCATCGCCAACTACTGCTGCTTCCAAACGGCGGCATCGTCATCGATACCCCTGGTATGAGAGAACTGCAGCTTGGGTATGCCGACTTGTCCCGATCCTTCGAGGACATTGAAAGTTTGTCTCTAGAATGCAAGTTCAATGACTGTTCGCATACATCTGAACCGGAATGTGGCGTACAGGAAGCAATCAGGTCCGGAGACCTAACCCCTGAGCGCTTGCAGAACTACAAGAAACTCCACAAGGAGCTGGGGTATGCAAACCTCGATGGGCGGCAACGCGAGCAACAGAAGATCAGAAGTATGTTTGGCAGCAAGAATGAACTCAAACAGATCACACGACACCTGAAGAGGAACAAGCGCTAGACCCACACGCCGGTTGTGCCTTGGGTAGAAACACAGGCAAAAAACGACGAGTTAAATCAACACCAATCATTCATGTCTTCCGGGTTAATCGTCACTGTATCGTTCAACTCTGTGGAGCAGGCGCCTTTACGATGACAAGTTCCAGGGTTTCGGCATGCAAGTTCTTGATATTCATTTTAGTTTGAAACGGAATTTTCAGGAGCGTTCCCGCCTCGTACTCATGAATTCCCTGGTCATCAAGATCGATGGCAAGCCTTCCGCGCATCACGGTCATGTATACGTTGGAGTTGGAGAAGTGCTCTGGCAGTCCATCATCCTTGTTAAGCACGATGTGCAGGTAATGAATATTCTCATCAAGCACGACTTTTTCAACGACTTTTCCCTTGCCAAGCGACAGTTTGAATATCTGTTCAACCATAATAGCAGAGACCTCCCATAGTTTGCTAGGCATCACCAATTGCTACTATACATTATACCATGGCTCGATTGAGGCCCAATATGGGCATACGTCCCCTTTTCCGCGCCCTTGAAAGAAACAAAAAAGGATAAAGAAGATGGTGAATTGGTAATAAATGTCTAGCGCATGATGTCTATATCGACAAGAATTCCAGCGGTAAGGGGCCGACTCGGATTACAGAAATTGGTTTTTTGACTGTTATGAAAACCGGTTTGATATCGTTTTAGTGAAAACGCCGATTTCACCGTTGATTTGCTTGAGCGATAAACAGGCTTAAGCGATTGGAGGTTGAAGCTATATCTCAACAAGAAAATGATATGCTCATATCCGCATCGAGCGCAATGGCCTTTGATTGCACAAGAAGCATTGAGCGGTGCACGAAGAAATGATGCGAAGGAGCAATAGGAAAATCGTTAACGGTAAAGCAACGCAGTACCGTGCAAAGGATTATATGACTTGGCAAAAGAGGAAGTGAAGCAATGCAAATTGCACTGACGAAGAAATTAGCGGATGCTACGGGGGTAGAATCTTCGTCCGTACACGAAGAGGAAAACCCGCTGTTTTCCTGGACAGCCAACTGGACCAAGGTATGGGATAATCGTAGAGCCGATGACATGATCGTATTGGTGAACAACGCCACTCGCTTTGCCATTGCAATTTACCAGGTGAAGCGGAAAGATCTGAAAAATGTAGCGGAAATGATGAGAACGGCGATTTCAAACACACTGTTGTCCATGAATTTTAACCCCGAGCTGGTGGGGGAGTATATGCGTCTGGCAGGCGAGGTGGAGTTTTCCAAAAATCGCAGCAGACAGAAAGCAGCGTGGGTAACAAAGGCGGGGATGGACTGCGCTTTTTATGTCGCAAGAGAGTATAATAGCATTGCAAAAATGTTCAGTGATACGGTTGGAGTTTCGGCAAATTACCATCCTGTCAATTGTTCCGGTAGTGTTGACGAGAGCTATGTCCCTTACCAGGCAATGATTAGCGCACTTTCTGAGCTTAGCGGAAAGCCAGCCTACAAATACCACGCCTTTGAATTGCTTGTCACCCTTGATTTGGAAGTGTACCAGGCGGTGCGGAGAATCATTGTTCCGGCAGACTTGGAACTTGCACGGTTTCATCAAGTATTGCAGTCCGTTTATGGCTGGGGGAATTACCACCTTTATGACTTTACCGTCTTCGGTGACAATAAGGATATGCCAGTTGCCAGAATTGTTCCGTTTGAGGATGACCTCGCGTACGATGACGACGCTGTTTTAATGAAAGGCCGTACCTTGTCGGAGTTTTTGCCTGAGCACAAGCACATTCTCTACACCTATGACATGGGGGATAACTGGGAGCACGAAATTCGGCTTGTGCGTGTGCTTGAGGAATACGATGAGGAATCGCCCTACCTCGTGGAAGCAAGTGGTCAAACGCCACCTGAGGATGTGGGCGGCGTGGGAGGATTTATGGACTTCCGCGAAGTCATGTTGAATCCAAGTCACCCGGAATATGGGGAAATGAAGGAATGGGCGAGGTACTGGACACTTGAACTGAGTGACTGGAAAAAGTATCCAAGGGTAATACATGTTTGAATTGGATGCGATATCAATATTGCTCTCTCAACCATGGTTGAAATTGATACTTGCCATAGAAGAAGGCCTTTGCATGAAGGGCTAAGAAATGGCTAATCCACTAGCTTTAGCAACCGTCATGACACTTCTTACACAGAGCGCGAAGGAGACGAAAGGGGGGACTCCCTTCTCTTTCAGACACTTTCCCATTTTGCACAATTACATGGACTCAACAACCTATAACCCGCTTTCCGCACCCTTAGAAGAAGTGAGAGGGAGATAAAAAAGATGGCGAATTGGTAATAATTGTCTAGCTTTTTCTTGTGCCCTTCTGTAAAATAACATGCAAGGGGGGTGAAGGAAAGCATGCAGGTGTTCCGCGATGGCCCCGCGCCCATGATCAGC
>SLSY01000215.1 GCA_007130145.1 Bacillota bacterium | reverse complement strand
TGCTGATATACTCTCACCATAGCCTTCTTAATGATATCAGCAGCCGACCCCTGCACCGGTGTATTGATGGCAATGCGTTCTTGCGCTCCGCGAATGGCCGGATTTCTCGACTTTATCTCCGGAACCGGGCGCCTCCGACCCATAATGGTGGTTACATACTGATGGCGACGGGCAAAGGCAATGGTGGTCTCCATGTAGGCTTTGATCTCAGGGTATCGCTGAAAGTAGCGCTCCATGTAGGCCGCCGCCTCCTTGCGACTCACCCCAAGGTCGCGTGATAAGCCCCAATCAGAGATCCCGTACACAATGCCGAAATTCACCGCTTTGGCCCTGGATCTGAGCAGGGGATCGACCTCATCCAGACTGGTTCCGAAGACCTCAGCCGCCGTACGGGCATGAATATCTTCGCCACGCGAAAACGCGTCAATGAGAGATTGGGCATGGGCCAGGTGGGCCAGAATCCTGAGTTCAATCTGCGAATAGTCACCGGCCAACAGCAACATGCCCTCCCGAGCCCGAAACACCGAGCGAATCATTCTGCCCTTTTCCATACGCACCGGGATGTTTTGCAGGTTGGGTTCGGTGCTCGAAAGCCGGCCGGTGGCAGCAACCGTCTGGTTAAAGGTCGTATGCAGCCGCCCCGTATCGGGATGGATGAGGTCAGACAGCCCGTCCAGATATGTGCCTTTGAGTTTGACCATCTGCCGGTATTCGAGGAGTCGTTGGGCAATATCGTGTTGATCGGCCAAACTCTCCAGGACCTCAGCATCCGTGGAGAATCCTGTCTTGGTACGTTTTTTGGCAGGAAGTCCCAGTTCCTCGAATAGAACCTGTGCCAGTTGGCGGGTGGAGTTAATATTGAAACGCCGCCCGGCCAACCAGAAGATCTCCTCTTCCAAGCGGCTAATGGTACTTCCAAATTCCTCCGAGAGAACCTGAGCCCGCTCTTGGTCCACCTCGATCCCGTTGGCTTCCATATCGGCCAAGACTCCCTGCAGAGGCAGCTCCACCTCTTGGTACAGCTGTTCCATTTCTTGCTCGGCCAGTTTCTGGGACATGGAGTCGCGAAGGGACGTCAGCTTGGCTACTCCGGCACTAAGATGTCTTACCACCTCATCTTTGCTGGCCACCTTCTTGCCCTTGGGTGCAGGCAAGGGAGGCAGTTCCTCGCCCAGATACTCACGGGTCGCCTCACTCAACGGATAGCTAGCACGAGTAGGATGGAGAAGATAGTACGCCAGACTCACATCGAAGACGGGGGTCAATGTCTTCCCCTCTCGCACCGCCTGACCGACCCACGGCTTGGCAGAGTGAAACAGTAATTCGACACCCGCTTCACTCAGTGCTGACAACTCCTGTGCGATAGCGGCGGGCATCGTCTCCTCCAAGTCAGCATAGACCGTCGAGGACCCACCGTGCGACATGGCCAAGAGCGACCCGCCTCCTCTCTTTCCTGCCCAGTCATAGAGGGCGAGGGTGCCGCTAGCTCTTGCCTCATTCCAATAGTCCACAAGGCCCCGGGCGTCAAGCCTTGCGGCCAGCGGGATCTCCTCACTTGAAACCGTCACCGAAAGCCCCAAGCGCTCCATGAGACTCTTGAATTGATAGCGTTCAAACAACTCTCGCACTCTGTCCCAGTCAGGGTCCATTACCTTGTCGGGAAGAGCGCCGGGTTGAAGGGGTACATCACACTTGATGGTGGCCAATTCCCGGCTTAGCTTGGCCTGCTCCCCGTACTCAAGAAGAGATTTTCTCACACTAGGTGGTGTAATGGCATCGATGTTGGCAAGAGCACCTTCAATGCTCTCAAAGCTCTTCAACAGGGCCAGAGCGCGTTTTTCTCCAATACCGGGAACCCCGGGGATATTATCCGAACTGTCTCCCATAAGCCCCTTGAGATCGATAAACTGTTTGGGAGTAAGCCCATACTGCTCCTCCAGCCGCTGCGGATTGTATTCGTCCATCTCCTGAATGCCCCTCTTAGTCAACAGTACGCGCACACCAGGTGCAAGCAGCTGTAATACGTCCCGATCTCCGGTGACAATGACCACATCATGTTCTTGGGTACCTCTTTCTTGCGCAACCGTACCAATGAGATCATCGGCTTCATATCCGTCGATGGCCAGCATAGCCATGCCCATGGCTTCCAGTATCTCGCGCAACAGTGCCAGCTGAACCACCAGTTCATCGGGAGTACCAGGGCGTTGAGCCTTGTATTCTTCAAAGCGCTCATGGCGAAACGTTGGAGCGGGCGTATCAAAGATGATCAATAGTTCATCCGGATCTTCTCTGTCGAGGAGCTTGAAAAGCATATTGAGAAAACCGTATACAGCTCCTGTGGGAACACCATCAGCACTTAAGGTGGGCAAAGCAAAAAAGGCCCGGTGTATGAGACTGTGACCGTCGACCAGCAGCAATCTAGCCATGTTCTACCTCCCTCAGTCTGATTATAACAGACACATCAAAAAAACGGCCATGACGTATCATGGCCGTTTCGCAACGATCCCCGCTACTCTTGTCGCTTGCTCCCGCTCGTGCGCTTGAACCGTATCCGTTTCACCAATATCCAAAGCAAGAGGATGAATCCGGCATAGGGTAGCAACCAAGCGGTGTACACCGCCAACCCACGGATGCTGCTCATAAATGCATCGCGTACATCCTCCCACCAGCTGGCAAGCTCGCCTATGGGAGAGGCCGCTTCCCGCAACTGCATTTGGATCGTGGACAAAGAAACCACAGATTCATAATAGCGCATACGTGCCATCAAATACTCAATGTCGCTACGCACACGCGCCAGTTCATTTTCAACTTGCATGATCTCATCAACGCTTGCTGCCATATCCATGATCTCCAAGAGCCTTCGTTCCTGCACCTCACGGTTGCGTAATCGAGCACGCAAATCCATGTAGGTTTCGGATACATCCTCAGCGGCGGCCGAGCGCTCCAATACGCGGCTCAATTGGTCGTCAAAACCATACAATACGTTGCTAAACTCCTCTGCCGGCACCCGTACTACCATGTTCGTTCTACGGCGCCCACTGGGCTCGGTCATTTGGCTACTACTCTCCACGTAACCTTCGCGTTGCTCCACCAGATTGATTATGTGAGTTTCGATTTCATCCAATTCACCCTCGGCCACTTCCGCAACGATTCTGCCGGTCTTGACAATCATGCGCTCCATATCTTGTGGCATTGCCTCCAGCCCGGAGATGGCCATGCCGCCATCCGGCGCTTCGGGTGCATGGTCCGGCGCATCCACCGCAGAGTCAGAAACAACATCTCCCGGCGCTGGTGCTGTTATAAAGTTCGCTTGGTCCCACATCCGGGTATCCAGGTTCGAACCCACCCCCGGCAAAGCCTGGGTCAATTGCTGCCACCCCGGCACCGGTGTGACTTGAACCGCCACCATAAATATCAGCAACACAGCAGCTACTGCACCCCAAGGATAGAAGCGCCTCCATCTCCTTTTTAGCTGCTCATCACGTTCATCGCGGACTCGATCCATAATGCTGGATGTAAGATCGCTGGGGGGATTCACGTCTTCGAGCTGCTGACATAGCTTCTGGGTATGGCGAAGAACCTCTACCTCATCTGCACAGGCTGGGCAGGCCGCCATGTGTTTCTCAATTGCTTCGCGTTCATCCCACGTAAGCTCGCCATCGATATAGGCAGACAAATCATCGCGGTATATACTGCAATCGTTCATCGCCCACCCTCCCTTCTACCGCTTTGGACGTCATCTGGCAAGAAAAGTTCCCCTTCCTCCATTTGGCGGCGCAAGGCCAAACGTGCGCGGTTAATGCGGGATTTCACTGTTCCGAGCGAACAGTCCATCATCTCAGCGATTTCCTCATAGGAGAAGCCTTGCAAGTCTCTAAGGGCGATGACCATGCGATGATCCGCGGTCAGTGATAGAATGGCCCGGTGAACCATGGCTTGAATGTAACGATCCTCCACCTCTTTTTCCAGATCCATCTTAAGATCTGGCATCTGACGTGGCATCTCTCCATCTTCTTGCTGCAATGGCTCATCGAGTGAGACAAAAGAGCGGCGGCCGCGGCGCCTGAGCTCATCAAGACACATATTGGACACGATCTTGAACAACCAGGTGGAAAAGGATGAATCTCCCCGAAAGTTGGAGAGAGAAGAATACACCTTGATGAAGGCATCTTGCGTTATGTCTCGCGCATCCTCCATGTTCCCTAACATGCGATAGGCGAGATTATAAACCTTCTTTTCGTACAGTTCGACCAGTTCTTCGAAGGCTCTGGGATTGCCCTTGCGACAGCGCGCCAGCAGTACATCCTCGCGCATTCATCTTCCCCCTCATGCCTTCACAGGACAGTAGCGTACCGTAGCCCCATTCCACACACGGCCAAGTAGCTCCTGCCTGACACAATTCACTATGAAAGGAGCTCCTCCGTCCGTGGGTAGCAGGTCCAAAAAGAACTCCGAATGCTTGACGGTACTTCTAGGCCGTCACAATCGCATGATACAATACTCATTGTTTGTCGTCAACGGATGATGTAGGAGGTATTTCCATCAAATGCTGGTACTTTGATCAGAAACACCCACACATTTGTTTAGCAAGCCTAGCGCCACGTCACCCTGTAAGTTATAATCGAGCCAAGAGGAGCGGGAGTGAAGGGGGTACAGCTATGAATATTGGAATTGTCGTCTACTCACAAACGGGTAATACCCTTTCCGTTGCCCAAGGACTTAGCGATCGGTTGTCATCACAGGGGCACACCGTCACAGTAGACAGGCTGGAAACCGCATCACCAGCAGGGCCAGGCCAAGTCGTTGAGCTCACTCGCGTTCCCAACATCTTGGCATACGGCGCTCTGGTGTTGGCCTCACCCGTTCATGCTTTCAGCCTAGCGGCCCCCATGCAGCAATATCTAGCAGATATTGATCATCTGCAGGGCAAACCTGTTGCCTTATTTGTGACGCAGCACTTCCCCTTCCCTTGGATGGGTGGCATGCGTGCCCTAGGCCAGCTGAGACGCATTTGTCAAGACAAAGGCGCCACCATCATGGGTGAGAGCATCATCAACTGGTCGCATCCGCGGCGAGATCAGACCATCCAAATGACCATAGAGAGACAGGCCAACTTCTTCCTATCCTGAGTTGGCCCGTCCCAGCAACAGGTTGGCATCTTCCCGTTCCACGCAAGGGGAGGAGTCATTGACCGCATTTCTTCCCCATTCCCCGCCCGAATGACTATGTTCATTCAAGGGAAGCCCCCATCACGCCGCACGAGGAAAATCCACCAACGCTGTGCAGATCTTAGTTCCCGGGGGTTGACAGGGGCTTGATGAATGCGTCATACTATTGATAATGGTTGTCATTATCATGGGTTGCTGGGGTTGTTTTTCCTGCCCCCACCCTAAGAGGAGCGTAAACCGTGCGCATCATCCAGCCCATCGTGGGCCAATGGGAGAAACTGATCTGCTCCAGCAAATGGCTCGCGCAGTCCTACGCGCGAAAGTATGCAAGCGTTGTGGAGAGGGAAATCCATCTTGCCAGCATCACCGAGAAGGACGTGGTACTCAACATCGGCTGTGGTGCTTTGCCCTTCACCGCCATTCACACCTGCCAAATGACGGGAGCACAGGTTATCGCGGTAGATCACGACCAATCCGCCGTGGCAAGAGCACGCCGGTTCCTGACCAAGCTAGGTCTTGCTGACAAAGTGACGGTGGTCCTGAGCGACGCAGCCACAGACCCCATCCGGCAGGAGTTTACCGTGGCCATCGTGGCATTACAGGCCGAACCCAAGAAAGCCATCACAGAAAACCTGATTGGAGCGGCCAAACCCGGCGCACGGCTGGTTTTTCGAAGACCGAACAAAGGGTGGGCCAAACACTATGATCAGCTACCGGGACAGATGAAGGTAGCCCATACCATTCCCCAGGACAAACGTACCTTCGATGCGTCCATCCTGGTGACGAAGTAAGTGACAATGATGAAGCCAACCCTAAACATGATATTCATAGGCATCGCATTCTTGACGATGATCGTGCTATTTTCCGGCTGGGACGACATCCGGGAAGCGATTCGGGATGTGTCGGCAGCACAATTGGTGACACTCCTCATCATGCAAGTTATTACCCTATGTCTTGTCGCGTACCAGTGGTTCTTCCTTCTAAGCAAGAAGAGCCCCGCGCTACTGTTTTGGGACGTCATGGTCGCCTACATGAGTGGCAGCTTGGTGGAAAGCATCACTCCCTCGGTACGTCTGGGAGGGGAAGCAGCAAAACTGTACTTATTCCGGCAAATCACCGGGCTATCCCACGAAGATCTAACCGGCATACTGGTGGTAAGAAAATTCGTGTCCATTGTGCCCTTCTTCATCCTCTGTGCAGCGATGCTGGTCATCAGTTTGCATGTCTTCACCCTGCCGATCGTGGTGTACGCTGCTTTTGGCGCCATGTCGAGCGTCTTTCTACTGGCCTGGCTCCTGTGGCGGCATCTCGGTCAGGCAGAAACAACTCCTCCCGATCAAGCTGAGCCCTCCGCGAAAACGGCGATCTATCCCGTTGGCTGGCTGCAGAAGCTACGCCAATTTTTCCAAAGAGCCAGCGCCTCTTCACAACATCTGGTCACCAGCAGAGAGGTGGGGTTGCTGGCGGGCATTTCTTTCGTCATATGGGTACTTTACCCGGCCAAGGTGTACTACGTGGCCCGGGTCCTCGGATTGGAGATGACACCATTACTGACAACGCTTGGCACGTACACTGCATACATATTGGGACTAGTGCCTTTGCTCCCGGGTGGACTGGGGACGTTTGAAGGCAGCATGGCGTTGGTTCTATCGTCACAAGGGATATCGTTGAGCCAAGGGCTGGCCATCGCGTTGCTGACTCGCTTGGCAACCTATTGGTTCCCGCTACTCGTGTCGGTGGGAGCTGCATGGGTTGCCCTCAGGAGAGGTTACATCAGGATGTATGGAAGGGATGTGAAGCACCATGCAATACCCCAGCAGCAATGAAACGGCGTTGCCGCTCAAGCCCAGCGAAGAGTCTGTTGCTTCCTACCAAGCGCCCCCCGTGCTGGGGCAAAGCTCTCACTATGTAGCAAAATGGCTGGAAGCATTCAGTGCACGTCACCGGCACCTGGCCCGATCGTACGGATGCATATTATACAAGAAACTGGTCATGCGCGAAATGAAGGAAGCCAACATAGAGCCGGGTATGCGTGTGCTCCATATCGGGTGTGGAGCGTTGCCTTTGACCGCCATCTACCTCGCGCGTAACGGATGCCACGTTACGGCATTGGACCATGATGCAACCTGTGTGGAAGCTGCCGGTCATTTGATAGAGAGCGAACACCTCAGCGGTAGAATAGAATGCACGACTCTGGATGGCCAATACGCAGAGATAGAAGGCTATGATGCGGTATGGATCTCTGTTCAGGTGAGACCCAAAGAGGATATTATCAAGCGCGTCCTATCCCAGCTAAAACCCGGTGCAACCGTAGTCTATCGCAATCCGCGCAGCTGGTCGCGCCTACTGTATGCTAAAGAGATGGTGG
>SLSY01000181.1 GCA_007130145.1 Bacillota bacterium | reverse complement strand
GGTCTTTTTCGTGTAGACTGCGAGCAAGAGGAAGACCGTCCTCAAAGGGCGGTCTTCCCGACACACGCATTACGATTCTTCGAGTTCAACTACGGTGAAGTGTCTTAGCATACTGTTGAATCGTTGACCATGACCTTCCACTGCTTCGTGAAAGAGCATTTGGCGGATGACAAAGGTACCCCCTTGCTCGTTGTCTACCAGATAGATCATCTCCACGGGTCCAAAGCCCACAACGCCATTGTCTGATGCCACATCTCCCTGGGCCACAATGAGAATCCCTGCTAGGGGGTCCTCTATCGCACCATGGTTCTCTACGACTTCAAACTCTGACTCACCCTGCAAGTAACGCTCTTGCAGCTGTTTCTCCAACTCCTCGGCCACTGCTTCTGGGCTCTTCTCGATTACCTGGCGAATCTCCATATAGACATCGGGCAGATAGGATGTATCGCCTTCTAAGATGGGCACAATTTTGTCCCTGTCTTCCATTTCGATCAGCTCGTAGCGATCGGTGTCAAAGTAGATGATGTATCCTGCCCGGCCCACTGCCAGTGAAGCATCCGTCTCTTCGGGCTGGCCCTCTAGGTCTTCAATGATCTGAATCTCAGGAGAGAACAGATCGATCACTCTTTGAATGGCGGCCTGTCCGGGGGCACTGATAAAGAATACTGTCACTAGCACAGCTGCTGCTGCCGAAGCCCATCCCCAAGGCTTTTTGCTCTTGTTATTAGACATGTTGCGGGTATTGCTCCCTTCGCGTGTGGTTTTATCCATAATAGCTTTCCATACCTGATCTTTTGATGGGGTTAGTTCCTTGACTCCCTGTTCAAGGGCTTTCTTCATGTGCTTCTCCATCTCCGATTCTCCTCTCCTCTATCGTCTCCAAAAAACACCGCAGCTTTGTTCTCCCTTTGAGCAGGCGAGACTTTACCGTGTTTACGTTCAACTCCATTATGTCGCCGATTTCCTTCTCGGAGAAGTCGTTGAGGGATTTGAGGATGATCGGCATCCTGTAGATATCGCTCAGTCGCTGGATGCTGGCATGCAATTGCTCATACTCTTGGAAAGAATAATGGTCTTTCTCGGACGGATGAATGCTTCGTTCCCGGTATTCATCGATGGTTATGGTCGTATTATTGCCTTTGATGATCCGGCGGCACTCATTGACCAAGATCCGGTAAAGCCAGGGCTTGAATGGCTTAGCCTGGTCATATGAAGCAAAATGCCGGTAGACTCTAATGAATGTCTCTTGCACCGCATCAGCTGCCAGCACCTTGTTCTGCGTGATAGCTGCCGCGCAGCGCAGGGCGTAATCTGCGTGTTCCTCATAGAGTTGGGTAAAGGCGCTTTGGTCCATTGCTATCACAGCTTCGTTCATATTACACCTCTGTCTTGGGAGTTAGGTTGATATCACAGCGAAACCATTATCACCTACTGCTATCCCTGGTTCAAACCTTCCTTTCATCATATCTTCTGTTTGCTCATGGTTCGTAATTTGCTCCTCACTCTATATACCCGTCCAACCACCGATAGGTTGCCTCAAATCACCAACAACGCGAAGAATCTTTTCGAGGTCACTTGAACTGTGGAGATGAAGGGCTGAGGTGAAGGCCCTGGCCTATGCCGGGGTGTTCGTATAACTGAAGCCGGGCCCCGTGAGGGCCCGGCCCCAAATGAACCAGTATAAGGCACGTGTTCCGCTGTATTGGACGTCTTACATCTCTTGCAGTCGGCGGGCTATAACCAAGCGCAATATCTCTGAGGTGCCCTCCCCGATGGTGGTGAGCTTGGCATCGCGCAGGTAACGCCCCACCGGGAACTCTTCGGTATACCCGTAGCCACCATGAATCTGCACCGCTTCAAGAGCCGCACGCACGCTCACTTCCGAGGCGAAGAGCTTGGCCATGGCGGCCTCTTTGGTGAAGGGTTTACCCTGATCCTTTAACCAGGCGGCCCGCCAGGTAGCATGGCGGGCCATCTCAATTTCCATGGCCATGTCTGCCAGCTTGAATTGGATGGCCTGAAAGCGACCAATGGGTTTGCCAAACTGGACACGTTGCCGAGCGTAGGTCAAAGATGCTTCCAGACTGGCCTGGGCAATCCCCACTGCCATGGCCGCGATGCCAATGCGTCCTCCGTCCAGGATCTCGAGGAACTGACCAAAGCCCTGACCTGGTGTGCCCAGGACATTCTCCTGAGGTACCGAGCAGTCATCGAAGAACAGTTCGACTGTGTCTGAGCCCTTGAGCCCCAGCTTGTGATAGGAAGAGCCTACCCTGAACCCCTCACTATCAGTTGGTACGATCAGATTGGAGATGCCGCGATGTCCCTTTCCTCTTTCGGTTACTGCCGTGAGGATGACCACGTCTGCCAGAGAACCATTGGTAATGAAGCACTTGGAACCGTTGATCACCCACCGATCATCCTCTAGCACGGCTGTGGTCTCTGTGGCTCCGGCATCCGAACCGGCGTTGGGTTCGGTGAGGGCGAAGGCCGAGAGCATATCTCCCTGGGCACAGGGAATGAGCCATCGCCGCTTTTGCTCCTCTGATCCGAAGCGATAGAAGGGCGATGTGCCCAGCGAAACATGGGCTGCGTAGGAAAGACCCAACGAGCCCGAGCCCCGACTCACTTCTTCCACCGCCAAAGCGTAAGCTAGTGAGTCTGCGTCTACGCCTCCGTACTCCTCGGGAAATGGCAATCCAAATAGGCCCAGTTCACCCATGGATGTGAAGACACTGGCGGGTATAAATTCTTGCTCATCCCATCCGGCGGCGTATGGAATGATCTCCCGCTCGGCGAACTCGCGCACCGTGCGCACAATGAGCTGGTGCTCTTGACTGAGGGCAAAGTCCATGCTAATTCACCTCCGCTGAACAACACGTTGTCAGAGAGTGGTATCCCCCTTCTGGCAAGCGGTGGCCTCTCACTTTGTTGGCTGAAAGCAGGTGATATCATTAATGGACCCGGTGCGTTCCTTGCCGGGCAAGAGCAAGGCCTCCACCTCCATGCCGATGCTGACCTGGTGCGGCTGGGTCTGCCCCAGGCGGTGGATGAGCCCGCCGTTGGTGCCGCCAAAGCGGATGAATGCGTAAATCTGGGGAACCGCCAGCGCCTCACCGTCGATATCCACATGGGCAACCGTGTAGGTGTGGACCCATCCTTTGGGCGCAATCTCCTCATATTGCTTTGTTTCTTCGAAGCATTGCTCGCAGTAGAGGCGGGCGGGAAGATACACGGTCTGGCACTGGGGACACTGGCTTGTCAAAAGCATGCCCCGGTCTTTCAGGGCACGCAGGAAGGCTTCCCCGGCGATGCCCGCCGTGTACACATATTCCACGGGTATGTGGCCGGGCCATTGGCGTGTTTGCGCAGACGTGGTCAGTTTGCTAAGCATAGCTCATTCCTCCTTCCAGGGCTTCCAGTGGCGAATATCGGTGATAGAACCCTGGCGCCGGGATGCTTCCTCCCAAACCGCCTTGACCTTCATGCCGATATAAACCTCTTCGGGAGCAACTTCGCCCAGAAGATGCAAGATCCCCATACCTGGCGAAGCCCCGTCTACGTGGATGACGGCCGGCAGCTGGGGTTGGTCCAAGCGCACCACATCCCAGCGCACATGGCAGATGGAAAACGTGTTGACGGTTCCCGTATCCTCAACATAGACCCAGCTATCGGTAGGCCGGAAGCACTCCTCACAGAACATGCGAGGAGGAATGAGGATACGGTCGCATTGTTTGCAGCTGCGGGCAATGAGTCGTCCGGCTTTGAGTTCCTCCAGATAGCGGGCAATGGCTACACCTGCATCCCAGGCGTATTCAGCCCGGGGTTTATACTTGACAGTCAGCACGTGTCCTTGCTCCAGATCACGGGTGGCCAGGGCGGTGCCGGGCCACTGCTTGATGTTGACAGTCATGGCGTTCCCCCCTCATATTCCCATAATAACGACGGTACCCACTTGCATCAGATCGCCCCAGGCCTGGGCCAGGCCCCGGCGCGGCATGCCGGGAACCTGGCGCTTACCCGCCTCACCCCGGAGCTGCCAGAACAACTCACACACCTTCATCAGCCCTGCGGCAGCGATGGGATTGCCTACACCCAGCAATCCTCCCGATGGACACACAGGGAGGTCGCCATCCCGTTGCGTGACTCCGTCCACGGTGAGGCGTGCTGCCTCGCCGCGTTTGCACAAAAGCAAGCCCTCCAGGTGATGGAGCTCCTTGTAGTCAAAGGGATCGTAAGGCTCAACGATATGTATTTCCTTACGCGGCTCTTTGATGCCGGCCATGTCGTAGGCCATGCGGGCCGCATACTCCAGGTACTGAGGGTAGTAGAGATCGCGGTTGGTCCAATACGCTGTGTCCAGGTGCCAGCCCACCCCCTCCAGCCACACCGGCTGTGGCGAGGTGCGTTTGGCCACGTGTTCTGAGCACATCACGACGGCAGCAGCTCCATCGCTGGCCGGTGATACATCCAAACGATTGACGGGCCAGGCCAATTCCTCGGATGCGAGCACATCGTCGACGGTGAGATTAGCACCCAGCTGGGCGCAAGGGTGGTCCAGAGCATTCCTCTTGTTCTTGACAGCTACCTCGGCTATTTCTCTCTTGGTAATGCCGTGCACGGTCATGTAACGGTTCATCTCCAGGGCGAAGATCCAGAGCAGATTGGGCCCCAGAGCACGCTCTGTGGTGTGATCGAAGATGGTGAGAAAGGCACCCTGCGGGTGGGGATGGCATGAGGACATCTTCTCTTCACATACGACCAACACCGTGTCAAACCGGCCCGAAGCAATATGATACCAGGCTTGGATGGGGGCAAAGACCCCGGTTCCTCCACCGACATAACAGCGCAGGGTCGGTTTACACCAACCACCCGAACCATCGGCCAAGTACTCTCCTTTCATGTGTACACCATCAAAGGCGTCGGGGGCCGAGCCAATGACGACGGCATCCACATCCTTGAGACGGAGGCCGGCCGCATCCAGAGCCATTTTGGCCGCCTGCCATGAGAGTTCACGCCCCGTTTCCTGCGCCCGCCGCACAAAGCGAGTCATCCCAGCACCGACAACTGCTACTTTCGCCATGATCATTCCCTCCCATCCGCGCGTTCTAGGATAACGACACAACCGGTGGTGGTGGGGAGGTTGCGCCAGCTCTGCACCAGTCCCCGCCGGACCGCCGGGAGCTGCACGGCTCCGGCTTGGCCCCTTAGTTGCAATACAGCCTCGGTTAGCCGCATCAGCCCGCTGGCTTCCAGGAAGTATCCTACGCCGAGACTTCCTCCTGACACGTTGACGGGGAACTCGCCCCCGGTCTGGGTGATGCCGGCTTGTAGCCAGGCACCGGCCGCTCCCTGGGGGCAGATATCCAGAGCTTCGAGATGCTGGAGCTCTTTGTAGGAGAACGAATCGTCGACTTCGGCAAAGTCCAACTCGCGAGCCGGAGCAGTGATCTTGGCCATACGGTAGGCCTGGTGGGCTGCTAAGCGAGCATAGGCTGCCTCTCCCCAGGAACGGGAATCCACAGCGGGTGTCTCTGTACACCAGCCATAGCCGCGGATCCATACCGGATGGGTGCTCAGAGCCTTGGCCCTTCGTTCTGCCGCCACCACCACGACAAAGGCCCCGTCGGCGGGCTGAGCTGCATCCAGTACTCCCATTGGTGTGAACGTGGGCTCAGCATCCAGAATGTCTTGCAGCGATAAATCAGAGCCGTACACGGAGCGAGGGTTTTTCAGGGCGTTGCGGCGGTTTTTCTGTACCACCAGGCCACAGTGCTCTCGCGTGTTCTCGCTTTCGTGGAGAAAACGAGCCATTTCCAGCCCCGCCAGATGCTGAGGGTGAGCACCCAGCGGGCGGTGATAGATGGGATCGAAGGCCAGCTGGTGGATGTGATGGGGGGTACACATATCCGAGTGCTTGCTGTGTCCTTCCACTGCGACAATCTGAGCTTGACCGGTCTCTATCAACATGGCCGCACACGATAGTGCTTGCAGTCCGTCACCGCACACGGTGTGGACAGGTCTTAGAGCGGCTCCCAGCTGGTCGGGAACGTATTCGTCGAATATGCTGGTACCTTCCCAGAAATCCTCGGAGACACTGATGAAACTGTCTACTTGCTTGCGCGGGTTGATGCCGGCATCATCATAGGCTCGAGTGGCGGCCTCGTACATTAGCTCTTTGTACGAGATTCCGGGGGTGCAAGAACGGATATCCGCGTATCCTAACCCTACGATGGCCATTCTTTCCGACACAGTGTTCCACCTCCTGTGAGTTTTCTTCTTCGGCACAGTGAGCCTCGGGCAGCCAGGGGTGATGTGGACAACAGTTGCTCGAAACAGACAGATAGCACCATTGGGCTGTTTATGTTGGTATACACGGGTTGCCTTTGGTGTCTGTAGCTGTGGACCGCAGAGCGAAGAGAGAGTAACAATAGGTGCGATCCATGTTCTGATGAACGCCAGGGAAGACTAGGGGTGTTACTACGGTAAAAGCGCCGTTTTCTGGTGGAAAAGGCCCATAATCACCCTGTGGACGTTGACATTACCAGGACGCGCGCCGCCAAAATCGGGGTGTTACAAGCAAGCGACCGTCATGCACGTTCCTGTCACCAGTGATACGAAGGCAGAATCTTGAAGGTAAAGATGAGTGGTGTTGAATGGAAAATGTGGCGCAATGGCTATATGTTTGCCGCGGCCGGTGTCCCGGGTAGACGCTTCGACGATGGGGCCACTCATTCCTCTTTCGCGGCTGAGCGAAGTGATGGGAGGGGATGCTAACGAAACAGCGCAGCCTTCTTGTCGTAGAAGGCTGCGTGACAAAAGGTGGAATACGCTTAGTCCACGCGCCAGTCAATCCGGCGAACGGCCAAGACCAGGAAGGCGGTGGCAAACAGAGATACGATCGCCATGTCCAGCCATACTCCCATGTCTGTCCTTCCGGCCAGAGCCGCACGGAAGGCATTGGCCGCATAGCTGGTAGGCAGAAGTCGCGACGTATATCGCAAGAGCCGGGGCAGGTTCTCATAGGGGATGAGAAGCGGTGACATGAAGGTCACCACCAGCATCATCAAGGAGTTCATCATGTTGGCGTGATGTCCATTGCGCGCATGGACTCCCATCATCGCGCCCAGACCCGCCATGGACAGTGCAGATAGGATCATGATGGGAACTATCAGTGGGTTGAGGATCACGGGAAAACCCAACCATATGCTGCCGATGAAAATGGTAAGGAGCATGCCAGGGATGGTGAAGACCGCGGAGACAGTAACAAGACCCAGGATCAACTGAAGTTTGGATAGAGGCAGGGTCGAGTAGTAGTCGAGGTCATTGCGTTGCCGCCCCCATGCCAGATCATTGTTCAGCGACTGCATGGGTCCCAGGACCAACGTGGCGATGGCGTTGCCGGCGGTCACATAGAGAGCACCCGCCGGATCTTGCACTGCTCCCGTCATCTTCATGAAGGCCAACAGGGCGATGGGGAAGAGCGGACCCAATATGACGTAGAAGTACCATTCATTCCGCACGTTGGCCCAACGAATGAATACGATGTCAAGATAGGATCCCAACCAGCG
>SLSY01000207.1 GCA_007130145.1 Bacillota bacterium | reverse complement strand
CACGGTGCGATCGGGATACGGGAATAACGGTGAGGATGGCACAGAGGGAGCCTATCGGGGTAAGGTGTTTGGCACATATCTGCATGGAGCCTTGCTACCCAAAAATCCCTGGTTTGCTGATCTCTTGCTGCAAGAAGCCCTGGCCCGTTATCATCAAGATGTGGAATTGCTACCCCTGGACGATGGTTTGGAACAGTTGGCCCATGATGCCGTCACGCAGAGGGTGTTGAAGGAGAGGTAAGCTTGGTGCTATAACTCTTGGTTTCGCTGTTGGCAACAGGCCGCACGGGTATGAGAGTTTACAACGTTTCAGGTCTCATGCGCGGCCGGTGCAGGCCCATGATGGCGGTTTGAGGCCCAGGGAGCGGCTGGACAACAGAGGTGAATGCGTCATCGTGGACAAGGGCGGAGATAGCGCTGCCGAGCGCTGCCTCTTTCCCTGCGGCTGAGGGGGCAAACGGTGGACGCCCTCGGTTTGACCCTTGCAGCCATTGATACCCGAGAGTTTGCAGAGACCACCATGATGCGGTGTGTGGTCGGACACCGGTGGGAGTGTGGAAGAGATGATGATATACGTGGGCGTAGCCAAGACCAACAAATGGGCCAAGGGCGAAAGCGGTGATACCGTGGAAGTGGTAGAACGCCGACTGGGTGGTATCAGCGCTATTTTGGTGGATGGTCAGGGTAGTGGTGAGTCGGCCAAACGCATTAGCAGTCTGGTTATAGCCCGGGCGATCGCTCTGGTGGCAGAGGGAGCTCGTGATGGCGCCGTGGCACGAGCCGCCCACGACGCACTGTACGCGTCGCGCGGCGGGAAGGTGTCGGCCGATTTAGCCATGCTCTCGGTTGACTTGAGCACCCGAACCCTGGTTCTTACCAAGAACGGGCGCTGTTTGCTCTTGGTCTCTTGCCAAGGTTTAACCCGACAGGTGGGAGATGAAGTGCCGCCTTTGGGCATCTACGCCGGTACGCGCCCCTGGATCGAAGAGTATCCTTTGAGCGTGGGGAGCATGGCTGTGGCCATGAGTGACGGTGTGCTGGAAGCCGGTCAACGATACGGCCAGCGCTGGTGCGTGCAAGAAATGCTATCAGGGCTGGATGATGCTGCTCCGTCGGATGCGTCGGGGCTGGCCCATCGTTTGCTGCGAACGGCGGTAGGCAAGGATAAGGGGAGACCCTGTGATGATATGGCGGTCATGGTCGTCGGTGTAGGACCTGGTGAGCCCGATGTGGAAGTAAGGGGCATTGAGGTCGTCTTCCCGGTAGGCAGAGGTAGGGGATGAAGGCCAAACGGATATTGGTGGTAGGCGTGTGCACTGCCGGAAAAAGCACTCTGGTTCGAGCTCTCAGAGAGCGGGGTCACCAGGCCTACAGTGTTGCCCAGGAGCACTCATCCGTGCCGGGACTGTGGCGCTTGCGTAAACCTGACCATGTCGTGTATCTCGATGTGAACTATGATGCGGCCAAGCGCCGGCGACGCATATTCTGGGATGATGATCGTCTCAGGCTGCAGCGTGAGCGCTTGAGGGATGTTCGTACCCATGCCCATCTTGTGATCGATACCTCCCATCTGACATGTAAGCAAGTGCTAGACATGGTGCTGTCGACCTTAACTTAAGGAGGAAACAATATTTGTCAGTTGTGACGTTGGATATGTTGAGGAGCATCTCGGAGGTGGAGACCTATCTACTCAAGGGGAACTCCCATCTGGAAGCGATCGGCTATACCGAGCACGGTGTGCGCCACAGTAACCTGGTGGCGCGTATCGCCCGCAATATCCTCATCAGGCTAGGTTACGATGAACGCGAAGCAGAACTTGCGGCTATTGCGGGCTACTTGCATGATGTAGGCAATGTGGTGAGCCGGTGGATGCACGGGCAGACGGGGGCGGTGATGGCGTGGAAACTTCTTAGGGAAGCAGGCATGCCTCATGATGAGTTGGCCACTGTGGTCGGCGCTATTGGTAGCCACGATCCGGAAGACATATCGGAGCCGGTAAACACTGTGGCCGCTGCGGTCATCCTGGCCGACAAATCAGATGTGCACCGAAGCCGCGTGCGCAACCCCGACATATCGCAGTTTGACATCCACGATCGGGTGAATTATGCTGTGCAACGTTCCTTTGTCAGGGTGGATGAACCCAAGCGCAGCATCACGCTTGAGCTGACCGTCGATACGGCCATATCGCCGGTGATGGACTACTTTGAGATCTTCTTGGTCCGCATGGTCATGTGCCGGAGAGCGGCTGAGTTTCTCAATTGCTCCTTTGAGTTGTCCATCAATGAAGTTCGGTTGCTGTGATACGCGAAGGTGCTGGCACACTCCGGTCTTCTCGCCTGAGTATGTGCTGGAAACCAGGCCGGGCCCACGGGTCTCTTCGTTGACAAAATCCCATACTAAAGCGTATAATTTACCTTGGCTCACGCCGAGGCCGGGAGCCTGACAAGGGTCCGGCCCATTGGCTTTTCTGAGACAGAAGAGGGGGAGGTCACATGCCTGAATATGCCGGTAATTTGGCTATAGGGCTGGGTATTGCTATCCTGGCCGTTGTGTATGTAATGCTTTACCGGAGATTTGGCTTCAAACAGCGGGGACGCATGGCGCTGGTCAGCTTTCTCATCCTGGTAGTCGGTGGTGGGTTCTATTTCACCATGGTGCAATCGCTACCGGGCATGATGCGACTGGGTCTTGACCTTGAGGGAGGCGTTGATATTGTCCTGCAGGCCGAGGACACCCCGGAGGCTCCGGTCACTGACGAGGCCATGTATGCGGCGGTGGAAACCATCCGGCGCCGGGTTGATCTTTTGGGTCTGGCTGAGCCCATGGTACAGCGGAGCCGAGGGAGTCTTGGGCAGGAACGCATCATTGTCCAGATCCCGGGCGTTACGGACCCCGAGCAAGCCATTGAAACCATTGGACGTACTGCCATGCTTCGTTTTGTGGATGAGGACGGTGAAGTGAGCGTGACCGGTGCTCACCTGGTGACGGCGGATGTGGGCATGCGCGGTCAGGAAGCTGTGGTCACGTTGGAACTGAACAATGAAGGTGCGCGCCTTTTTCGTGAGGCCACTGAGAAGAATCTGCACCGGGTTATTCATATCGTCCTGGACGATGAGACGCTTTCGTCTCCGGTGGTCAGCTCGGTGATTCCCGATGGTCAGGCTGAGATTACCGGGTATGGTTCGGTGGAAGAGGCCTGGCACTTGGCGGTCATGTTGCGTTCGGGTGCATTGCCACTGGAACTGACGGTGGTAGAGAACCGCACCGTATCTGCCACGCTGGGTGAGGAATCGGTGAACCGGTCGGTGCGGGCGGGGCTTATCGGTATTTCCGCGATTATCCTTTATCTTTTAGCCTTCTACCGCTTGCCGGGGTTGTTGGCCGATCTCTCGTTGGCGCTCTATCTGTTGTTGCTCATGGCCGTTCTTGTCGGTCTGGATGCCACCATTACACTACCGGGCATTGCCGGGATTATTCTTTCCATCGGTATGGCAGTGGATGCCAACGTTATCATATTCGAACGTATCAAGGAAGAACTCAAGACCGGTCGCACCTTGCGAGCTGCGGTGGATAGTGGGTTCAGCAACGCCCTTCGCGCCATCATCGATGCCAATGTAACCACGTTGTTAGCGGCGGGTGTCCTCTTTTGGCTGGGCACAGACCGTATTCGCGGTTTTGCCATCACGCTGTCGGTGGGCATCATCGTCAGCATGTTCACCGCCATTGTGGTCACACGCTTTATCTTGCGCAGTCTAATTAATGCGGGGCTTTTCAGAAACACTCGCATGTATTTTGGGATAGGGGGTGAGCGCTGATGTTGAGCAAGATTCAATGGGACTTTGTCGGTAACAGAAGGAAATGGTACGCCATGTCGATCGCTTTAATAGCGCTCGGCCTCCTCTTTACTCTCCTGCCCGGACAGGGCTTGCGGCTGGGGATTGATTTCACTGGCGGGCTGTATCTGGACATCAGGTTTGAGCAAGCTCCTGACGTCAGCCAGGTACGCGAGATTCTCGGTGCGTTGGATCTGGAGCAGAGTGTAGTGCAACGCTCGGCGGAAAGCATTATCATTCGCACGCCGCCGGTGGACGCGGCGGGACGCGATGCTCTTTTGGCCGGCTTGCGGGCCGAATGGCCAGATCTAGAATTGATGAACTTGGAAGAGGTCCAGCCGGTTATCGGCCAGGAGTTGGGTGGTCAAGCCGTATTGGCTCTGGCCGTGGCTCTTTTGGGCATGATCATTTACATTACCTACCGCTTTGAGTTCAAGTTCGCCATTGCGGCCATTGTTGCTCTGTTCCACGATGCTTTGGTAACCCTGAGCATCCTGGCTATCCTGGGCGTTGAGATTAACAGTCCCTTTGTGGCGGCTGTGCTCCTCATCGTGGGATACTCGGTCAACGATACCATTGTTCTTTTCGATCGTATCCGGGAGAACGTGGGGGATCGAACCAAAGAGCCGTTGCCCGTGGTGGTGAATGACAGTATTACGCAAATGCTGTCACGCTCGGTCAACACCTCGGCCACGACATTGCTGGCTATTGGGTCTATGCTGGTGTTGGGAGGACGAACCATCCAGGATTTTGCGCTGGCTCTGTTTCTTGGTGTCTTGGCGGGAACGTATTCTTCCATCTTCATCGCCAGCCCCTTCTGGACCGGATGGAAGCTGGCTGAGGCCAACCGCGGACGTTCGGTGCTGGGCAAAAAGGCCACGGCAAAGTGATTCGCAAGCACAATCAATGAGGCGGGGCCGTACGCGACCCGCCTTTTTCTCTCAATAATATGCCCGAATCTTTCGATAACAGAAGTGAGCGAAGAATGCTTTGAAAGGGGGAGACCCATGGCCAACTGTAACGGTTGCCACAAGAGTAGCTTGGGCATGGGAGCCATCCGGCTCTTGTGGTTGGATGGAACGTGGTATTGTCGCCCCTGCTTGCTGCGGGAGCGGGGCGTGGTGAAGTGTGCGACGTGCGGGCAGACCGCTTTTGCTAACAATGATAGCTTCAAGACCGTTGAGGGGCAGTTGATGTGCGAAACCTGTATGGTGAAAAGAAACATCGCTTTTAGCACGCTAACCGTAAACCGCCCGACGGCTGTATCCCAGAAAAGCCGTCCCATTGAGACTCTATCCGGTGCATTGCAAGGCATGTTGGACAAGACTCTCAAGGACGGCGAACAGGTTGTTCTTGCCCTGAACGGCAACTCAGGCGAAGCCATCGCAGTGACCAAAGAGCGCATATTGGTGCTCAAACAGGGTTTGGCTGCGGGCTCTCTCTTGGCAAAGAAGGTATACGAATATCGGCGCACGAGCATTCAAGGGGTGGTTTGTACGGCCAGCAATCTCTACGGCGTGCTGGTTTTGGGTTTGGATGGTGCTCCAGAAGTTGATGTCCGTAACATCAATGTAGCTAAGAAAATGGAGCATACTGTGACGTTCCTGGCCAAGGACAGTGGGAAGTTTGACAAGGTTACCGAACTGATTGGGGCCTAATGTGTCCTGAAGCCTTCATCATGGCACCAGGTGTCTTGAGGGCAGGACAAGTCCAGCCGGAAGTGGAATTGTCATCGAAAGTAGACTGGACCGAAGACAAGACCATGAGAAGGGGGACAGTTTCTTGCCGAGTGACAACCAGGTGTTTGATGAAACCTCTCTGTATGCGCTGCTGGCAAGGGCTCTGGACGCTTTGCCCCAGGGGTTTCCCCCCACTGAACTTGGGATTGAAATAGAACTGCTCAAGATCATGTTTAGCGAAGACGAAGCGCGGATCGCCGCGTGCCTTTCTGATCAATGGGAAGCGGCCGATGACATCGCCTCGCGCATGCACCTACCCCATAGACGCGTGTTGTCCATACTGCGCTTGATGTCCATGAAGGAGCAATTACAGGGGCGGACCTATCAAGGGGTGCGGCAGTATCGTCTCAATCAATTCATCGTGGGTAGCTGGGAGGCGACCATGTTCCGCCTCCAGGGCGAAAAGGCACACCGCTTCGCTCATCTATCCGAAGAGTATGTTTCATTGACCGGCGGATTGGCGGGGATCATGACACCGTCGCCGGCCATACACCGTGTGATACCGGCGCAAAGCGCGGTCAAGACGGAATGGGTTCTACCCTATGATGATGTCAAGGTAATACTCATGGAAGCGCAGAGCTTCTTTCTGCGTGACTGCGTCTGCCGCAAGGCGCAGGATGCTTTGAACCAGCGCCGCTGCACATTTACCCGCCGGGCATGCTTGAGTTTCTCCCATTTTCAGCGCCCAAGCGGTTCCGATAGCATCACAAAGCATGAGGCCTTGGCGTTCCTGGATGAGGCCGAACGCATGGGGTTGGTACATACGGTAAGCAATGTGGCCAAGGGCGTGAATTATGTATGTAATTGCTGCGGGTGCTGCTGTGGGATCCTTCGTGGCATCGCAGAGTTTGGACTGAAAGATTCCGTGGCGCAGGCTAACTACTTCGTCTGTTGGGATGAACAGACATGTTCTTTGTGCGGGCAATGTGTCTTTCGCTGTCAGACGAATGCCATCACCGTGGACGATACGAGCGTGAGCATCGACGGTAGACGATGCATTGGTTGCGGTTTGTGCGTGACAGCTTGTCCCCAACAAGCGCTTGTGTTGGCACTAAAGCCCGAGGACGAGATCCTGGTACCGCCGGGCGATCTGGCGCACTGGGAAACGCTGCGCAAAGCCCAACGCGGTTTGCGGTAACGTTCCCCCGGGGACTGGAGCGGAGGAGAAGGGGACCATGGAGGAACGGAGCATTTTCTGCGGGCGGATCTTTGTCATCGTGTTGCTGGCAATGCTTCTTGTCAGTTGGGCCCTTAGTGTTTGGATGTGGCGAGAAAACCTTGACCTGGCCTCACGCCTGCATCAACTTAAGATGCAATCGATGGACCATGGGGGATGGCATTTGAGGACGATGGCCGGGCACATGGAACGTGCCATGGCGGCCGTTGACTCCAACGAACGACAACATGAGCTAGCACTAGCTCTTGCCTCCTGGTTTGCCTATAGCGATCAAGTGAGTCTGCTCACGATGCATTGGACAGGTGACGCTGAATCGCTGCTACGAGAATTGAATCTGTATCGCCCATGGCGCGATGCCGGCGATAGAGAAGATATTCTGTTCCCTTACTTGGCTTCATCGGCGCGAGTTATGGGCGATACCCTCATTCTCTTTTCTGAGCGTATGGCCCGTCAGGAGACGCCGGGAGGAGAACTCTTTGAACGCCAGCTGGTTCGCCAGATGGTAGAGAACCTAAAAGACGCTGGCGTTTGGGACGTCTTGCTTGAACATTTGCCGCAGCTTGCCCCGTTTAGCTAGGCCATTGCGTTTCACCTTCCCCTGCTGGGTGCTTTTTGCTTTTCTTTGCTCAGGGCATGGGCCGTCACTGACTGGTTGAGGGTATGTTGTTTGGTCTGTGGTGGCATGATTTGAGAGATATGTTCATTACATGGTTGCATACCACCTTCACCCATGTTGTGTCCGCCTGGCTCTGCCTCCTTTGGGCTGGCCCTTGGGGGATGCTTCCTGCTTTTGCTCATGCCTACTGGGTAGGTGGTCCTTGGGGTCTATGGACGGTCTTGAT
>SLSY01000243.1 GCA_007130145.1 Bacillota bacterium | reverse complement strand
ATCATAGTTCAATGTCTATGACAGCAGTAGCTCGCGGAGCAGGGGCACGGGAATGCTCCCGTAGCTGAGCAAGCGGTCGTGGAAATCCTTCAAGGAGAAGTCTTGTCCCATCTGGGTACGATAATCTTCCCTCAGATCCATGATCAAGTGTTTGCCCAAAAGATAACTGGAGGTGTAGGTGGCACTGTGATGGGTCGTGTAGCGAGACACCTCGCCCTGGGCCATGTGGCGTTCCATGCGCACCGTGTCCATCATAAACTGCAAGGCATCTTCATATGAGAGACCCCGGGTATGAAGCCCGGTATCCACCACCACCCTGGCAGCGCGCCAGAGGACATTCTTCAGCTGCATGAGGTGAAGAGACGGTGTGTTCAAAAAGCCGGTTTCGCGCATCAGCTCCTCGGTGTAAAGACCCCAACCTTCGACAAACAGGGGCGTGGTGAAGCTTTTGCGTACATCGGAAGGGAAGAGTTTGTGGTGCACTAACTGCAGGTGATGACCGGGATAGGCTTCGTGCAATGCGATGGCCCTTTGAAAGGCATAGTTGCTGTCCCGCAGGTGTTCCTCCTGTCTGTTGGGCGGAGCGCTTGTATCGACCGGGGTGATACGCAGGGTGCTCCGGAGCCCCGGGGCAAAGGGTGCGGTGGTGGACATATCGCCCAAGGGTGTGGTGGCCCGAAGATAGGCGGGGATGGGAGCCACGCTGCACTCGGCACCGTCGGGAATGCTCACCAAGTCCTTTTCCCGGACAAAAGCTTCGGCCTGTTGAATCTCGTAAGCATAGGAGGCGAGCAGCTGCTCGGCTGTTGGGTGATCGGCCTTGATGTCCTCGAGCAACTCCTCCCAGCTTCTGGTGGGATCGATGTCGCGCGCTACTTCGCGTAAGGCCTGCTGAGCCCGGTCTAGTTGCTCCTGACCAAACTCGTAGAGTGCCTGAGCATCCATATCCACCATGAACATCGTGCGCAAGCGGTGATTGAAGAAGTCTTCTCCTACGGGAAAATGGCCGTTGGCCTGGCTGTGTTTCTCATCAAGATGGTCTTGGAATGCACGAGCGGCCTGATGGGCATCGGCGGCCGCGGTCTGAAGAGCGTGGGCCAGTGGAGTGGATTCAGCATATGCTGGAACCGCGTCCTTGAGAAAGAGCAAGAGACCGGTGGTACCTATCTGCGCCAAACGGTTCCATAGCGCGGGTACAGAGGGGTAGTCCAGGTTTTCACGCGCCTGCTCCAAGAAGGGGCGTGCCAGTCTTAATCGTGCCAGCAGCGATTCGGCCTGCTCCACGGTGGGGGCAGTGGTTCGGTCCATGATACTGCTTAGGGCTTGACCCAGGGTTTCGGTATAGAGGTAAGGAGCGCGTTGGGGCGCATGTAGCTCGAATTCAGCCAGACTGTCTCGCAGCTCAGCCATGATGATGATCCAGTCGATGTGCTGGCTGGATGTCAGCTCACTAGGGTCCAAATCCTCGAACTGTGTGAGCAGTGCCTGCCGCCACGTGCGCCCGTTCTCCCGTCCTGCGGGGGAAAAGTCAGTGAGCAAGTGATCGTAGTCGCTGATGCCCAATGAGGTGGCGCCTACCGGATCCAACTGCCAGGTTGTCTCCAAGTATTGCTGGGCCAGTGGGGCAAAGGTGTTCATGGCTGTGGCCTCCTTGGCTTGTAGTTATAACACAAGACTTCGCGCTGTTTGCCTCGCAGTCCTGTCAGAAGGCCGGCGATGAGAAAGGAACGTTGACCGATCAGGGCGAAGGCGTGTTTTACGCTATTGAGGTTAGGGAAGGAAACGGCGTCTGGCAAGCAGAACACTAACGGTCGGGGCTGGTATGGGAGGTCTGTTGTAGACGTCCGTATGGGACCAGTCTGGGTGTTTCCCTGATGTTAGGGAATGCATAACTTGTAGGAGGTGCCATAGACATTGAAATGCTTTGGAGTGTTGCCGTCCCGGTCCTGGCAGGAGAAGCTGCTGCCCTTGCGCCAGCAGGCTGATATCGTGCGAGGATGGCTCAAGGTACGGCTGGATCAAGTCGTGCCCCAACTGATGGAGCGAGAGGATCTGGATATGTGGATCCTGGTTTCGCGTGAGTATAATGAGGACCCCGTGGTGTTGACCATGCTCCCGCCCACGGCGATGAATGCCTCTTGGTTTCGGACCATTTTGGTGTTCAGCCGTCAAGCCGATGGTACGGTGAAACGCTACACAATGGCGCGGGTGCCCAAGGCCAGCGCCTACAAAGTCAAGAGCCGGAGCTGGCTGTTGCAGTATTTTGAAAACGTTTGGGATTATACAGAGGAAGATGAATGGACATGCTTGGGTCGCCTGGTGCGTCAGGAGAAGCCCAAGAGCATCGGCCTGAACTATTCGCGGACCTTCCAGCTGGCCGATGGCATCAGCGCCACCGAGAAAGAACAGGTCGAAGAGGCCATCGGACCTGAATATGCCGGTGTTGTCAAGAGTGCTGAGCGTTTGGCCGTGGGCTGGCTGGAAACGCGTACAGAACCCGAACTTCAAGCCTACACGGGCATCATGCAAATTGCTCACGGCATCATTGCTGAAGCCTTCTCCAGTCAGGTGGTCCATCCCGGGGTCACCACCTCCGAGGATGTGGTATGGTGGATTCGCCAGCGCATTCATGATCTGGGACTAAAGGCTTGGTTTCACCCCAGCGTTTCGATTCACCGCTGCGAAGACCAAGCCCCCAGTCCGCTGGGAGAGGATGTCATCCTTGCCGGGGACGTGCTACACTGCGATGTGGGTTTGGAGTACCTGGGTCTTTGCACCGACACCCAGCAAAACGCCTATGTCCTGAAGCGGGAAGAAGACGATGCGCCGCAAGGGATCAAAGATGCACTGGCCGATGGCAACCTGCTCCAGGACATCCTGGTCGAGAACTTTGTGGCCGGACTCACTGGCAATCAAATGCTAGAACGAGCCATGAAGGACGCCGAAGCCCAAGGACTCAGAGCGACCATTTACACCCATCCCATTGGCCTTCATGGCCATGCGGCCGGTACAGTGGTGGGAGCGTTGGGCGTGCCCATTGCCGGGGTGGGCGACTACGAGCTGTTTGAGAACACGTGCTTCTCGTATGAGCTGAACGTAGTCCGGTCTGTTCCGGAGTGGGGTGGTCAGGACCTGCGCATTGCCTTGGAACAGGATGTGCTGTTTGCCGGTGGCACCGTGCACTATCTGGCCGGAAGGCAGACCCAGCTGCACCTTATATCCTGACCGAGCGTATCCAGGTAAGAAAGGGAGTCTGTGACGTCCTTTCTTACCTGGAGTGATGAGGGACAGGGCGACGAGAAGGGGAAGGGGGCGGCAACGACAGTGATCCACGATGTAGTCATACGAGATGGCCTGATAGTGGATGGCAATGGTGGCCGGCCTTATGTGGGGCAGGTGGGGATCAGCGGCCGCCGCATCAGCTATGTGGGAAGCCAGAAAGTGGAAGGAGACCGCTATCTCGATGCCCGGGGCCTCATGATTAGCCCGGGGTTTATCGATCTGCACACACATTCGGACTTCACGCTGCTTCTGGACGGCCGTGCGGCTAGCAAGATTATGCAGGGTGTGACCACTGAAATCATAGGCAATTGCGGCGTGTCGGTAGCCCCTCTACGAGGAGCGGGAAGGGAAGTGGCGGCCGAGGAGGCCATGATCCATGGCGCCGAGGAGCTCATGGACTGGGAAACACTGGACCAATACTTTGAGCGTTTGGAGGAGGCGCGGCCGGCGCTTAACGTGGGAGCCTTGATGGGTCACGGAGTATTGCGCGCAGCTGTTGTGGGGCTAGAGAGTCGGCCGGCCTCCAGTGATGAACTGGAGTTGATGGGCGAACTCTTGCAAGAAGGTCTCAATCAGGGGGCTTGGGGCCTTTCAGCGGGACTTTTCTATGCGCCAGGGTCTTTTGCATCCGGTGAGGAGATGACGGCCCTGTGCACGCAGCTGGCCCGGTCCGGCGCTCTGTACACCTGTCATATTCGTGATGAATCCAACCAGGTACAGCAAGCTCTGCAAGACTTCTTGGATCTGACCTTACGGACCGGTGTTAGAAGCCAGCTCTCCCACATCAAGGCGGAAACGAGAATGGCCTGGGGTTGGGCCCGGCGCATGATCGAACAGGTAGAGGACGCGCACCAACAGGGAGCGCAAGTAGCAGCCGATCTTTATCCCTACCGGGCCAGCGCCACGTCCTTGAGCGGCAATCTCTTGTCCTTATCACGTTGGGCCGAGGAAGGGGGTCGTTCCGGATTGCTGGAGCGTTTGACCCAACCGCCGTTGCGCCAGCAGATTGAACTCGAGATTGCCACTTGCATTGAGCGGCGCGGGGGGCCCCATCGCATCCTCATAAGCCGCTATCCCCCCAACAGTAACTGGGTGGGGCGCACCTTGGGCGATCTGTGCCGTCAGGAGAAGAAGGAGGCGCACCAAGTGGTGGCGGCCATGTTGGAGGAGAGCGATGGGGCCTGCATCTGTTTTGACATGATTGAGGAAGACATTCAGGAATTTCTCCTCCAACCCTGGGTAGCGGTGGCGAGCGATGGGCGGGCCGTGTCAACCAACAACGCGCTGCGCTGGGGAAGTCCTCATCCCCGGAGTTTTGGTGCCTTTCCACGGGTACTCAGCGAATATGTCCGGCACTTACAGCTGCTGGACTGGGGCGATGCCATTCGTAAGATGACTAGCCTTCCGGCAGAGCGTTTGGGACTGGCAGATCGAGGCCGGCTGGAGGCGGGTCTGTACGCCGATCTGGTGCTCTTTGATCCGCAACGCATTGCAGACAAAAGTACCTATTCAAACCCTTATGCCTATCCGGAAGGGATCAGCGAGGTCATGGTCAATGGCGTGCTGGTGGTGGAAGAGGGGCGCCTGACCGGGGCCCGGCCCGGGCAGATTCTTCGCCGGATCCGCTAATTGCCTCCGGATACTTGACGACCGAGAATGGGCCATCAAGCATAAAGTGGTGCCTTTAGGGCAGGACATGTCCCGGTGCGTCCGGAAGGGTAATGGGAAGGAGGCGATGCAATTGGCATTGTTGGAAAAGGCTAAGGAACTTGGAGAAGTCATCAGCCAGAGTGAGGAATATCTCAAACTGCAGCAAGCTCAGGGCGAGCTGGATGGTGATGAGGTAGCGCAGCGGCTCATCCAGGAGGTTCAAAGCGCCCAGAAGCGCATGGAAATGGCGCACAATTCAGGGATGCAACCATCCTCTGAGCAGCTGGGCGAGGTGGAGAAGAAGCGTGAGGAGATGAATGAGAACCAGACGGTTCGTGGATACCTTGAGGCTCATCAGCAGTTCACCTCGCTGATGAATGAAGTCAATGAGGCCATCACGGGAGCCATGACGGAGAAGTCTGAGTAGATAGACATAACTCTCTGTGCCGGCTGTGTTATTCCGGGCGCAGAAGTGCCCCGGGGACTTCTGAAGGTTCCGGCCGGGCACATGGGGGGGAGCGGCGTAGCTGTGGTGAGCGTGCACAGGATATGAGAGACTTTCGAAGGCATGTGCGGCACGTGTTTGGTTGGTCGGAATGGCGGAACCCGGCGCTGAGTGAGGCGCTGGCCCAAAGTCGGGACATCCAGCACGTGCTGTGCTGATGTGAGCTGGCGGTTGCCTCCAGGCCCCGGTTACACAACCAGAGCTGGCGAGGCGGTGGGTGAGGTGGCCAGCGCAGGTAGTCTTTCCTGGTAGTGCGGGGGACGGACAATGAAGTCATACCCCAAGACAAGAGACTCTCAACCCTTCTATCGCACAGGCCCGTAAGAATCACGGCGCCAGCACGACATCATGCGGTGTTCCCCACGCCTGGCCCTTCGTCATGGTAGGATCCACCCGGTGCACCCAGCAGCGGTCGGATCAGCACGAGAAGAAAAGGACAAGTCCGAAGAGGAGGAATCATCGATGGCAGAAACAGACATCAGGGGCGCACAGGTCATCCCCTTGGTCTCGCTGGTAGATTATCAAGCTGGGGCCGTGGTCTCCAAAGAAATCTTGCGCCGGCCCAGCGGCACGGTGACACTTTTTGCCTTCGACAAGGGACAGGGGCTCAGCGAACACACCGCGCCGTACGATGCAATGGTACAGGTGCTAGACGGACGAGTGGAGATAACCATCGCCGGGGAACCGTATCAGGTTAGCGCCGGCGAGATCCTCATCATGCCTGCTGATCGACCCCATGCCTTGCATGGAGTCGAGCCATTCAAGATGCTCTTGACCATGATCCGGAGTTAACACGACCGCAGAATGCCCGGGGGCTCTTTTTCGTTTCAGCCGTAGGGCGTCTGATAATGGTTGAGACGGGCGCTGGTTCGCACAGCGGGTTTGGGACGGGCGTGTGAGACCTCATCGTCGCGGGGGTAGCCTAATGGCAGTATGGCCTGTGGGCGATAGTAGGTGGGAACGCCCAAGAGCGTGGTCAAGAAAGCGGGATCTCCCGGCGTGTAGGTCAAGGTACCCAGTCCAGCTTCGGTTGCGGCCAGGATGAGAAAGGCCAGCGAAAGCCAGGTTGATTCCACGGCATAAGGTGAGCGCTCATCCGAGAAGGCAACGATGAGCACGGGTGCGTCTTCCAGGAAAGGCTTTTGATAGGAGATGCGTTGCGAAGCCAACCAGGTTTTGAAGGCGCGGCTCTGGGTCGCATTCCAGCGCCGGTCGGCCTCCTCGCTAGCTTGGCGAATGGCGTGCTTGGTCAGACGAGCCTCGACGACCACATAAAGCCAGGGTGATGCGTTGGCGCCGGAAGGGGCGCTGTTGGCTGCGCGCAGCAGTCGGGTGATGATGGATCGGGGCACGGGCTTACTCTGATAGCTACGCACAGAGCGGCGGCGAGCCAAAATCTCTTCAAATTGCATGGGATGTCTCCTCTCTCGCCTTGCGCCTCGCAAGATCGCGCATTCTACCCCCAAGATTCCCCACAAAGATGTGGTGTTCCTTCTCGGCAGCCCAAAAGCAAAGGCGTCTATGATGGGGGAGAGGTGCCTTGGTCCATGACTTTGATGAGGCGACATCGATCCGGGGAGATATGCCCTTTGGTGTGGTAGCGGCAACGGCCCCGATGGTCTTCTTGTGAGACGTAAGAGAAGAAGCCGGGATTTACATCCCGGCTTCTCGCTCAACCCAGGGGTTTGGGGGGTATGGGTTTTGGCGCCACTTTGGGGATGCAGATGACCTGGCCCACGAAGATGACGTTTGGGTCCTTAATCTGCGGGTTGACAGCCAGAATTTGGTTTACTGTGACGCTGAAGCGGTGGGCTATCGCTGCGAGCGTATCTGTGGGTCGCACCGTATAGAGACGTCCTACACACTTTGGCGGCCGTGGTAGCCTTCGTGTTCTGTCTGGGACAATGGCTCTTCCCATGTTCTCATCCATTGATGCCCATCTCCCTACTTTGGGCAACGCCCATTTGTGTCATTGTATGCTTAGATGACATAAGCGTGCATACTCTGGATCTTTGTCGGCGTTTGAGGAAGGGAACGGGCATGACAGGAAGAATAATGGAATCCGGGAAGCGAATCTGGCCCATACGTACAGGAGGTGCTCCGGTGGCGCATACGTGTGGACCCTTCACTCCTTTCCCCGTGCTTCGTAGTGATAGGCTGCTCTTGCGGTCGGTGGAAGAGCATGATGTGAAGGAACT
>SLSY01000015.1 GCA_007130145.1 Bacillota bacterium | reverse complement strand
CTGAGGGGGTAGAACTCACTTGCTATCGCCGGGTCAAGACCGGTCGCATTTGGCCCGTCCCCTGACCGGATGCGGATAAGGCAGGAAAGCGTTTACCCTCGTAGAAAGAGGCAAAGAGTTACACGTGAACGGAGGTTGCTAACCATGGATAAAGACCGGGAAAAACCCAGTCCCAAGCCTGATGAGGAAGACCAGAGCCAAAGAAAGCGCCCAGATGAAGAGGAGATCTGGGAAGAAGACGAGGACGACGATGATGAAGATGAGTATGAGTACTATGATGATGACGACGAGTATGATGACGATGAAGAATATGATGACGATGATGAAGACGAATATGATGACGAGTATGAGTATGACGAGGAAGATGATGACGTGGAGGTCGAGGAGGAAAAACCCAAGCGAAAGGGCTTCCGATTCTCGCGCTGGGACATTCTCTTCATCGCCGTAGGCGTTCTCGCCGGTTTGGCTATGCGATCCTGCCAGTAGTATTGGGCTTTTCTGGTGTGGATAGGCCGGATATGCAGAGGCCAAGCTAGCTGGGTAGATCCACAGAGTTTGTCAGCTGAGGGTGGGCTCACCACCCGATGGGTGCGTTTTTGATTCATGTCGTCTCAGCCGGTCAGGCGTGCCTTTTTTCCTCACCGGTTCTTCCCCGTATACCGTGCTGGCCGCTGGGGTTGGCTGTCAGTACCAAGTGCTTCTTGATTCACCTAACAGGACTGGCATGGAGAGGTTATGAGGTGTACGATGCAGTGGTTTAGCGTGTCTCTCTATCAGCAAACCTTGTCCGTTCGCGGCTGGAAGGCGGCGCGCCAACCGGTGGTACTCACAGTAACACCGTCTACCAATGATGTTGCCCGCCATCATATGGCGCAAGGGGTTTGCACGGGTACGGTGGTTGTGGCCCGGGAGCAGAAGGCCGGACGGGGCCGAATGGAACGCTCATGGGCCTCCTCTCCGGGAGGCTTGTGGTTTTCGCTCATCTTACGGCCCCAGCGCAGTCCTGAGCAGGTGGTGTTACTACCGCTCACCGTTGCGGTGGCAATGGCGTCTGCCTTGACAGACGCGACCGAGGGCCTGCCGATTGGCCTGAAGTGGCCCAATGATCTGATGGTGAAGGACAAGAAGATCGGCGGCATCCTCATGGAGCGCGACGGCCACGGTCTGGTGGTTGGGGTCGGAGTCAATGTGAACCAGCGTTCGTTTGCATCTTTGCTGGACCAAAAGGCCATCAGCGTGTTTCAACTCACCGGCACCGAGGTTTCTCTGGAAAGGTTGCTAGCCGGGTCCATGAATGCTATCTACCGATACTGCCGAGAATGGGAAGACGACGGGGGTCAGGCTACGCTGGAGGCATGGCGTCATCACTCTGTAACGCTTGGACGAGAGGTTCGAGTGTCATTGCCAGGGCGTCAGGTCAAAGGGAAGGCGATTGACGTAGATGATGGTGGGTCGCTCCTTGTTGATACAGCGGAGGGTACGGTGAGAATCACAGCCGGGGATGTAACGTTGTTGCGCCAAGCATGAGCGACATCAGCATACAAAGGAGGTCCCTACATGTTACTAACCGTGGATATCGGGAACACCAATATTGTCAGCGGCCTGTACCAGGAAGACTCACTGGTTACCGACTGGAGAGTCTCCACCAACCGTGCTAGTACGGCCGACGAATATGGGATACTTCTTTTGCAGCTGTTGGCCTACGATCAGATTGATCGGTCTCGCATACAGGCAGCTATCATCTCTTCGGTGGTGCCGCCTTTAACCTCAACCATGCAAGATGCTCTGCAAAAATTCTTTCGGATCAAACCCATGGTGGTGGGACCGGGCATAAAGAGCGGGATGCCCATACGATATGAAGACCCTCGCGAGGTGGGTGCAGACCGCATCGTTAATTCTGTTGGTGCCTATGCTAAGTATGGTGGCCCCGCGGTGGTGGTAGACTTTGGTACGGCCACTACCTTTGACGCCATATCCGAACGGGGCGAATACCTCGGGGGTGCCATTTCCCCGGGCATTGGTATATCGACAGAAGCTTTGTTCGATCGCGCCAGTAAACTACCCCGGGTGGAATTGATACGACCCCCGGCCGCCATTGGTAAGAATACCGTGGCCAGCATTCAATCGGGCATCCTGTTTGGTTTTGTCGCACAGGTAGACGGATTGGTCCGGCGCATTGCTAGTGAACTGGGGGGACAGGTGCAGGTCATTGCTACCGGGGGTTTGGCTTCATTGATCGGCAGTGAATCCCGGACCATTGAACATGTCGATCTCCTGCTGACGCTGGAGGGTTTGCGCATCATCTACCAACGCAACCGGGAAGAACGAAGCAGCCGAACCGGCAGCAAACCTCAAGATCATTTATGACATCAGAGTCCTTTGCCTGAAAGGAGCCGACGATGAGCGAACTGACCCCAGATCAGGAGAGAAGGTACAACCGCCAGCTGATCATGCCCGAGATTGGTCAAGAAGGACAAGTGCGTCTTCGAGCTTCCTCCGTGCTGGTGGTGGGAACGGGGGGGTTGGGATCACCGGTTCTCTTCTATCTAGCCGGCGCGGGTGTCGGACGTCTCGGCATTTTGGACGATGATCAGGTAGATCTCTCCAACCTGCAGCGCCAAATTCTGCACCGAACCGACGGTCTGGGCATGGATAAGGTGGAATCTGCCCGTCAAGCACTCCAGAGGCTGAATCCTGACGTTGCGTTGGATCTTCACAAATGCCGTCTGACGGAGGAGAATGCCTCCTCCCTCATTGCTCCTTATGATGTGGTGGTAGGAGCTGTAGATAACCTTGCCACCCGCTACGTGCTCAATGCGGCCTGCGTGATGATGAGAAAACCTCTGGTGGAGGCGGGAGTAAGTGGTTTTAGCGGCATGGCTACCACCATCATACCCACCAAGACCCCGTGCTATCACTGCCTGTTTCCCCGGCCAGAGGCCGGCCTGCAAGAGCCTCGCTACAAGGGGATTATCGGCGCATTGGCTGGCCTTATGGGTACGATTGAGGCGCTCGAAACCATAAAACTTCTGTTGGGGCAGGGAGAACTCCTAACCGGTCGCCTGCTGTTTGTGGATAGCCTGAGTATGGGATTCCGCGAGATTGACGTAGAGAGAAACCCCGAGTGTCCCATCTGCAAGGACGAGAACGGAACGACTCGGAGTCCTTCGCGGGCAAGCCCCAATGACCATTGAACTCTATGCCACTTTCTTTGCTTCTGAGGCTCGCCCAAGGCCATTCAATGCACCCATCGCGTTGAGCGCAACGAGCAACACGCCCGTTGGCGCCCGCGTTGTGGCGTCATTGTGCCCATTTTGAGCCTCCTACGGTCACCGTTCTAATAGGTGGCAAGGTACTGCTCTAACTCCCATTCGTGTACCTGCGTACGGTAGATGTCGCTTTCAATGCGCTTGGCATCCAAGAAACGAAAGAAGATGTGATCTCCAAGGACTTCGCGCATGAGCGGGTTGTCTTCTAGATAATCGAGAGCCTCACTCAGAGTGCCCGGGAGCATGGCGATGCCGCGCTCACGGAGTTCGGCCATAGACATATCGTAAATGTTCTCAGTGACCGGTTTGGGAGGGCTCAGCTTGCGCTCAATGCCGTCTAGACCTGCAGATAGCATGACGGCCAGAGCCAAATAGGGATTACAGGAGGGATCAGGACTTCGCAGCTCCATTCTCGTGCCATCGCCGCGACTGTCGGGTATTCGTACGAGGGGGCTGCGATTTCGGGCTGACCATGCTACGTAGGCGGGGGCCTCATAGCCGGGTACCAGGCGCTTGTAGGAATTGACCAGCGGGTTGGTAATGGCGGTGAAGGAACGTGCATGTTCAAGACTACCGGCAATATATTGCAGCGCCGTTTCGCTCAAACTGTAGATTCCCTCCGGATCATAAAAGACATTTTCCCCATTTCTAAACAGGGATTGATGGGTGTGCATGCCCGAACCGTTGATGCCAAAAATGGGTTTGGGCATGAAGGTGGCGTGCAGTCCGTGTTTCATAGCTATGATGCGCACCACCGAGCGGAAGGTAGAGATATTATCGGCTGTGGTGAGAGCATCGGCGTAGTGAAAATCTATCTCGTGCTGGCCGGGGGCCACTTCATGATGAGAGGCTTCGATCTGGAAATCCATTTGCTGCAATGTCAACACCATATCGTTACGGGCCGAATCGCCCCGGTCTATCGGAGAGAGATCGAAATAGCTGGCCTGGTCGTTGGTTCTGGTGGTGGGCCTACCGTCCTCGTCCGAGTAGAAGAGGAAGAACTCCGGCTCGGGACCGGCCATTAAGGTGTAGCCCATAGATCGGGCCTTCGCCATGCTTCGCTTGAGGACGTAACGCGGACACCCATTGAAATGGCTTCCATCCGGGTTGTGAATATCACAGATAAGACGTGCGGTGCTGCCGGCTCCTTGTTGCCAGGGCAGTACCACGAAGGTATTGGGATCAGGTCGAAGGTACATGTCGGACTCCTCAATGCGGACGAAGCCCTCAATGGAAGAAGCGTCAAACATCAATTCTCCCTGTAAAGCGCGTTCCAGCTGTTTGACGGGGATGGATACATTCTTGTTCAATCCGAGGATATCGGTGAATTGCAGCATGACAAACTCGACGCTCCGGTCCTTGGCTTCTCTTAGCACGTCTTCGTGGTGCAATGTTTTCAACCTCAGTCCCTCTCCTTCTTGCTATGACTCTCTTTTCTTCTGCGATCCATCTCGGTCTGGACACGCAAACGGTCGTGGGTTGTCGCCGGAAAGTGGTTTCGCCACGGCGATAGGGGTGGTTTCTCTCGAGGGTTGCTGACTTTGGTGACAGGATCTTTTCTTGGTGGCGAGGAGGGGCCCACGCGGGAACCGGGTTTTGTGGGACTGGGGGCCGGAGGTAGTGTGGCTTGGGCCGCTAAGATCTCATCCAAACCATGTCCGCGCTGCCGCATGAGCGCCGCTTTCGTAAGAAGGTCCAGATCAGCCTGGGAGTAGAGACGGTGGCCCCCATGGGAGCGAGCCGGGGTGACGATACCTTGTTCTTCCCAGTAACGAATTTGCCTTTCGCTCAAGCCACTCAAGCGGCGTGCCACCCCCATAGGGTAGCAGGGTTTATTGTGGTTGTCCACGGCATCTCCCCCTTTTGTCAGATATTCTGACAAACCTTGCTTCAGTTCACTATATACGGGGGAAACTCACCTGTCAAGGAAAATGGGAGAAAACCTGACAAAAGGGCGAAGAAAGGACGCGCGGTATGGGCCACGCGTCTTATGATAAGGGGTTTAGCCTTGCTTGGTCTCCTGGTCAATCAGCTGCTCGAGCCCGCGCATCAGCTGCTGTGTTACCGGCCCGATCTCTCCTGTCCCTACAGGTTCCCCGTTAATGCAGATGATGGGAGTGATTTCGCCCACTGTTCCGCAGAAGAATGCTTCCTCGGCCCGGTCCAGCTCGTCCATTGAAATGGGCCACTCTCGTACGGGAATGGCCAGCTTGTCAGCGACTTCCAGTACTGCCTGCCGCGTGACACCGGCTAGGATGTAGTTGGAGAGGGGGGCAGTACGCAGTACGCCATCAATGACGCCGAACACGTTGGTACGCGTGCCCTCCGTAACCATGCCGCCGCGGTAGAGAATGCAGTCATGGGCTCCTTGCTTCAGGGCCTTGGTTTGCATCATGACATTGGGTAGCAAGGTGGTGGATTTCACGAATGCCCAGGGCCAGCGCAGATCCTCGTGGGTAATAGCACGGGACGGGTTTGGACCCTGGCTCCGGGGTACGCTGCGTGCATAGACAATCACCGTGGGCTTTACGCAAGGATCGCGCAAGACGTGACTTCGTGGACACACTCCCCGGGTTACCTGAAAGTAGAGTATACCATCTCCTACCTCAGAACGACTCAACACCTCATGGGACACAGTCTCTAGTTCCTCCAGATGTTCCGTGGGGATGCCAATGACCGTGGCACCCTGGCGCAACCGTTCAAGATGTGGGAGCATACGAAAGGGAGCCCCGCCATAGATCCGGACAACCTCATAGACACTGTCCCCGAACTGCAGTCCCCGGTCTTCCACAGGTATGGTTGCTTCTCCAAGATTGCTGTAAACACCGTTCACGTAGGCAATTTCTCGCATGTCCACACCCTCTCATTGCTAGTGATGTCACCTTCGACCCAGCGAGCCCTGAGTCCTGCCTTGGTGTTAGCAGGGGGGTCTTCCGATTCCCGCCAGAAGATATCCGGTGCGGCCCAGGCAAGCAGGGGATAGGAACTCCCTCCAGCCGGAAACATACTGATCCATGAACCAGTACCCAGCTTCTGGGCACAGATCCGTCTCCTTCTCCAGCACTAAGCCAGCCTCGGCAAAAAGGGGCGCCAGGGTTTCGTAGGTTTCTTCGTCACCGTAGGGCCATTGCTGTGTCTTTTCACCCGTATGCCGGCCCAGCCGGTAGGGCTGGCAATGGCGGTAGGGGACCGCTGCGACCACGGCCTTGCTCGCCACTCGTTTCATTTCTCTGAGGGCTTCTACTTGCCGGTGAGGGGGATAGTGTTCCAGGACACCCGCATTCCACACCACGTCAAACTCAGCGTCAGCAAAGGGAAGAGCGAACATGTCGGCCCGGTAGGCCTCCACGCCGCTGTGGCGCCGGCACCTTACCAGGCTTTCGGGCTGTTGGTCCACGGCAGCGATGCGCCGTCCGGGTGCGACTAGACAGTGTGAGGTGAGTCCCGTTCCTGCTCCCACTTCTAGATAACTGGTGGCGGGGACTTCCCGGAGCAAGAAGGCAGCAAGGTCCCGTTGCATGGGTGAGGGGGGTGGAGAGGGTTCGAAGCCGTCTTGGGGTACCCAAGCTTGGAGCGCCGCGACGATCACTTGAGCCCGCCTCTTCCAGGAGTTATTCTTTGCCCAGTGCTGGCGCTCTTGACGCTGGCAGCGGCTTTCTCCCAAGATGGTCTCGAGGGCTTGTGCGAATCCGGCCGCATGGTCTGCTATGGTGACCAAAGGATTCATCTCGGCCTGGGGCAGGCGGCTGGAAACCACTCCTTTACCAGCTGCCAGGTATTCATAGACCTTGATGGGATCGCTAGCGCACGTCATTTCACTGACTCGAAAGGGAACGATACCCGCATCGAAGGCTTGTACGTAGCTGGCCAGGTTCTTGTAGGCAACCTCCCCACAGTAGATGAGGTTGGGTGCTTGGGGAAGCTCACGGGCCTGGAGGTTGTAAGGGGGGCCTACGAAAATGAAGTTCCAATCCGGTCTCATGTGCGCCAGCTCCTCGATAAGGTCCCAATCCAACCAGCTGGCAACGGCTCCATGGTAACCGATACGGGGGCCGCGCAACGCCGTGAGGTCAGCAGGCGGCGCAGAGCCGCTGGCAAAGTGGTCGTAGTCCACGCCGTTCGGGCACAGATACACGCTGGGATGCTTACCTTGGTACTGCCGGTAGAGGGGCCAGGATGAGCACACGACAAGATCGGCTCGCTCGAGCATGTTATCTGTGCCGGTGCCCCAGTCGGCGAATTCCTCGGCTGCGGCATCGCAAATATCAAACACGACCCACCGTTCATCATAGTAGCGGTTGATAAGGTTCCAGTGGGGAGGATAGCTGATCCACAACACCGTTGGGTGATGGGGGATGGTATGTAGCGGTGCATCCTGGCTGAGCACGTATAGATTGGGCTCTACTTCTCGGAACGGGGGTTTCCGTCCCCACATCCCCACGTCATGGTAGATGGCCTGTACGCCCAGGCGCGCCAAATGCTTGAGGAGTTGCTGAGGGCGCTGTACCATCGTGTCAAAACTGATGAATGGAGGGTAGACCACGCTGATCATACACGAT
>SLSY01000035.1 GCA_007130145.1 Bacillota bacterium | reverse complement strand
TCTTGGCTCAGCTGGCCAAGAGCCAGAAAAGCCTCCTCGTCGCCCAAACCTTCCTTGGCCATGGCACTGCGCAAACGACCCACTGTCCCCCGACGCGAATCGACCAGGCGCTCATATATACCATGAAAGGCGTCGCGACTAGCACGAGCTGATAAGTGCTCACTGGCCACCCCTTCCAGGTGATGCGCCTCATCGAATATGATGTGATCGTAGCGGGGTAGTACCCGGTTTTGCGTGCTCAAATCGGACATGACGAGCGAGTGGTTGACGACCAGGAGGTGCGCGGCTTGTGCCCGGCGACGCAAGGCCTGCAGGAAGCACTTATCCCGGTGCGAACAGTGCATTGACGCACATGCATCGCCGTCCGCCGCGATATGACCCCACCAGACCCTCTCCTTCGCCTGAAGATTCAACTCCGTCACATCTCCGGTTACGGTCATCGCCATCCAGGCCACAAGGCGGGCCTGCCACCGGGCTTCTTGTTCATCCATCAATTGGGGCGACGAGCGTCTGAGCTCATGCCATCTGCGTAGACAGATGTAGTTGCGTTTGCCCTTGACCACTACGGCGCGAATATCATTCCCTAAAGCTTTCTCTAAAAGAGGAATGTCCTTATCTAGCAATTGCTGCTGGAGGTTGATGGTATGAGTCGAGATGACCACGCGGCTTTGCTGCTGCAATGCCCAAGAGGCGGCGGGCGCCAAATAGGCTAGGGATTTGCCTGTGCCCGTTCCTGCCTCGACCATGAGCAACTTGCCCTCATTGAACGCTTCGGTCACAAGGGCTAGCATTTGTTGTTGCTGAGAACGTTCCTCGAAGCCAGCAAGTAGCTGGGCCATCGCAGAATCTTCAGCCAAAAGGCAAGCGACCTTATCTTGGTCTAACCACTCGTAATCCCCGTCTGGATCGGTGATATCACCCGCAGGCTCTTGCGGGGCTGGTCTTGGAGAAGGGCTCGTGGCTTGGCGAGCCAAAGCATCCACGATTCCTTCTAGTGGCCACTGGGTGGGACGCATGATGTCAGCAATCTCTGTCAGGACGTGACGAGGAAATGCACTGAGTTTCCCCAGCAGTCGCGGGAAAACTTGTCCACAGGCCCGGGCGTCACCCAAAGCCCGATGCTCTCCGGCCATGATGTCCAGTGCTTTGCACACCGTCGACAGCCGGTGGTTGTTCAGCGTCGGAAGGGCTAGACGGGCCAGTTCCAGGCAGTCATAACTCTCTATTCTGCCCGTGGCGAACAGGTCCGGTCGCTTCTGGCGCAAGAACGCCATATCGAAGCTGACATAATAACCGACAATGAGAAAGGATGAGCAAAAGGTCCGAAGGGACTCCAGTGCCGTATGCAAGGGAGGTGCCTCGTCCAACAGCGCTTGCGTGATGCCCGTGAGGCGCTGGATGCGCAAGGGGATGTGTGCGCTGGTACGGACCAGCGTGGAGAACCGATCAATCTCACGGCCATTCACAAACCGGACGGCGGCCAACTCAATGATTTCGTCATCGACCGGGTCCAGTCCGGTCGTTTCTAGATCGATGGCTACGTAGTTCAAATCGCGCATACTGATTCCCCCCGCTAATCGACGTCACTTCTCTTCTTGTCCCGCTAACTCCTGCTCGTTGCGCCACGCAAGGTGCGAGGTATCGTTTAAAGACACCACGAAGGGGCCCTCGTGGGGGTCCATTTTCAGGAGGCTAAGGCTCACATTGTCCAAGTGAAAGCGGCCCATCTGATTGATGTGCAGGCCCAATGCCCAGCTGAAGACAGCGCGGATGAGACCGCCGTGGGAGAAGACCAGGACCGTTTCGCCCGGGTGTTGCTGGCACAGGGTGCGAAATGCGCCGATCCCGCGCTGGAGGAACTCGCGGTAGGACTCTCCCCCACCGGGTCGAAAGTCAATGTCTCGACCGGATGGACGTTGCTCCTTGGAAGGATAAGGGTTTCCCTGCCAGGAAGCGAAGTCCCGTTCGCGTAGCGCGGAAAGCAGAACAGGCTCTCGATCCGGCAGTGCCAATTGGGCGGTACGCGTTGCTCGAATGAGATCACTGGTGTAAACCGGGCACCTTTCATATTCAGCTAGCCGCGGTCTGAGCATGGTGGCCTGATGCATGCCTTTTTCATCTAAAGGGATGTCCAATTGGCCTTGTACCAACCCTTGATGATTGTAGGCGGTACGGCCGTGACGTATGGCCACAAAGGTTGTCGCTGTCAAGGGATCCCCCTTTCTCCTTCACTCCGGAAGGGTTATAATCAAGTTGTGTACTGGGAGGTGAACACATGCTCAAACTAACCGTTGTTTCTACACCAAAGACAGTTCAGGATCAGGAACTATGGGGGAAGACCGCCATCGCTGTTGATGTCTTGCGCGCTACCTCCACCATTGTTGCTGCGTTCGAGGCAGGATGCAGCGAGTGTTATCCTGCCAATACCCTGGAAGAAGCCCGGGCGATGCGACGCACCCTGGGCGAGGGCACCTTGCTCGGTGGCGAGCGCCATGGACTCCCTCCGGATGATTTTGACCTCGGAAACTCGCCTCGCGAGTATACCAAGGCGCGCCTGAACGGTCGTTTGCTCGTGTTCGTTACCACCAATGGAACGCTGGCCATTCGTCGCACCGGTCGCAGTCGGCACGGGTTGGTGGCGTCTCTGGCCAATGCTCGGGCCGTAGCTCTGGAGGCTATGCGTTTGCGCCGTGACATTGTCGTTATCTGCGCCGGTACCCAGGATCGCTTTTCTTTGGAGGACACCATCGGGGCCGGGGCCATTGTGGACAGTCTGCTCAAACAAGGCCAGAAACTGGCCCTTACCGATCTGGCAACGGCTGCTAGCGATCTTTTTACCCAGCATGCTAATAAATTGCCTGAGCTACTGCGCAGGTCAGTCCATGGCCAAACTCTCATTCGACTGGGATTTGAGGCGGATTTGGCTCGGTGTGCCCAACTCAATGTGTCCGAGGTGGTGCCCGTCTATTATGGTACTTCCATCCGACCTCAGCTCCCCTAGTTGGACAGCAATGCTTGCATCATGCGAGCATTGGTCGCAGCGTGGCCATCGTGGCAGTTGTTGAACACAATGTATGTAGTGGTGGCTTTGCTGGCCAGCTCATGAATGCGGCCGAGCCATTCTTCCAGTTCCTCGGAAGAGTACAGATAATCGTAGCGCTCTGACGCCGTCTGGTGGTTCCACCATTTGCGTGCGTTGCGTCCATGGTAACGGACGTATGCCACAGGCGAGGTGCATATGGCCAGCGGTGGCAGCAACCCTGGCAGCCTTGGTTCATCCACACAGCAAAACCCAATCCGGTGGTCCATCAGGGCGCGAAAGGTGTCCTGTACCAGCCAATCGGTGTGCCGAAACTCGACGACCAAAGGGACGTCCGGCAGGCGTTGGGGCCAGGACAACACGTAGTCTCGCTTGCGGCTCTCTGGACGGTAGGACCAGGGGAACTGTACCAACACGCAGCCCAGTTTACCGGCATCGGTTAAGGGAACAAGCGCCTCAGCAAAGCGCCCGAATATGTCCTTTCGTTCGCCTTCATCGCTGGGGATTTCGTGGGTCATGGTGCGATGTGCTTTTACCGTGAACTGGAATTGCTTTGGAGTTTTTGCCTCGATGCCGGCCATGGTACGTGCGGTGGGCAAATGGTAGTAGGTGAAGTCAAGTTCTACGGTACTAAAGTGCTGTGCGTAGAAACTCAGCATCTCCCTGTCCTTGAGCTCCGGAGGATAGAAAGGGCCCTTCCAATCCTTGTATTTGAATCCGGCGGTACCGACACAAATCATGTTCGTCCTCCCTGGTGTCTGGAGCTGGTCTGCACGGGAAGGGAAATCCCTGGTCTATTTCGAAAGAGCAAGGCTCAAACCCTCTTATCGTATCCATTAGCCCCTTCCCTCAGCGGATGCGCTCGTGTGCCTTTTTGACGTTGCAGGAGTAGCATGGGTGTTCTCACTCGATGCGGAGCTTCGCGTTGGACCGACGAGAACCCAGGTCTGATGAGCGCAAGAAAGAGTTAACATTTTTACTCTTTATCCCGGTGGCGTGGCACCAAGCGGGCACGCGTCAGAGCTTCTTCCCCATAGCGGTCACGTATCACATCGGTTGCCTTGGCTAGCTTCTCATGCCGTTTGGATGCTGGTTCTAACTGTAGCTGCCGTTCAGCTTCTTGCCGTATGAGCTGGCTTAACCCTACGCCAATAAGGCGTAGTGGGTACCCCGACCAGTGTTTTTCCAAAAGCACTAAGCTAAGCCGGTACAGATCCTCTGTCAATGCGGTGGGCTTGCTCATGGTCTGGCTGCGGGTAATGGTTCGAAACGTACTACTGCGGAGCTTTAACTCAACCGTGCGTCCGGCCATGCCTTGCTGGCGGCTGCGCCGCGCCACCTTTTCGCAGAGGCGGAGGATGACGGTGCGTATGTCATCAAGGGAGACAATGTCGTCTGTCATGGTCTCTTCATGGCTGATGGATTTTGGTGGCCCCAGACCCGAATGCACTGGAGTGTCATCATGACCGTGGGCCAGTTCTACCCAGCGTCCTGCACCGGGGCCCAGCTGTTCCACTAATAGTGACTGTGGAGCTTGCGCTAACGCTCCTATGGTATTGATGCCTATGCGACGCAAGCGACCAGCGGTCGTTTGGCCTATGCCATAGAGGTCTTCCACGCGGAGGGGCCAAATACGAGTAGGGACATCATCCATGGTGAGGATGACCAGACCATCGGGTTTCTCCATATCAGAAGCCATCTTGGCCAAGAGTCGGTTGGGCGCAATCCCGATGGAAGAGGTGAGCCCGGTGGCCGCCTGTATGCGCTCCTTGATGAGCCGGGCCATGTTCCGGGGGCTCCCCCATAGCAACTCGCAGCCGGTCACATCCAGAAACGCCTCATCGATGGAAAAGGGTTCTACCAGCGGAGTGAATTGGTCAAGGATGGTGAGAATCTCCCGGGATCTCTGAGCGTAGAGTCGGTGATTGGCCTTGACTACCACAGCATGTGGACACAGTCTAAGGGCACTGAGGAGTGGCATTCCGCTCTGCACCCCATAGGTGCGCGCTTCATAAGAAGCCGCCGATACCACTCCCCGTTTGCTTGTGGAGCCCGAGACCAATACGGCCTTGTTTCGCAGCTCTGGTGCCGCTTGTTGCTCAACAGAGGCAAAGAAGGCATTCATATCAACATGTATGATGGTCCGTTCCTCCACGCGACTCATCCTCATTCGCTATGGTTAGTCGCTGTCACAAAGCCACCGATCCAGATCCTTATCATAGTTCATGAGCAGATCGGGATCAAAAAACAATTCGATTTCCCGCTGCGCGGCTGGTGAGCTATCCGAACCATGGACCAGATTAAAGCCAATATCCAGGCAGAAGTCCCCGCGCAGCGTGCCGCCCGGTGCTTGGGTGGCGTCGGTGGAACCAAGCATTTGTCGGGCCAGACTGATGGCCGAGGGTGCTTCCCATACCATGGCTACCACCGGGGATGACGTAATATATGCCAGTAAAGCGGGGAAGAATCCTTTGTCCACGTGAGCCGCGTAATGGCGACGAGCCAGTGCTTCATCGATGGTGAGCATGCGCATGGCAACGAGTTTGAGACCGCGACGTTCAAAGCGGCTTACAATCTCGCCTACTAAGCCCCGTTGTACTCCATCGGGTTTTATCATAATGAAGGTGCGTTCTGATGCCAACCCATTTCACTCCTTAGACTAGTTCGGCTACGGTGTTTTCATCCAGGCGCTTGAGTAGAGCCACCAGTAGTTTCACCAGATTATCGTAATCATCACTATCGATAATACCGGCATGACTGTGAATATAGCGGCAGGGAACGCCAAGGACGATGCAGGGCACTCCGTTGCCCGCCAGCTGTATGCGTCCGGCATCGGTACCGCCTCCGGCCATGCTATTGAATTGCAGTGGCAAGTTTTCTGCTTCGGCTGTAGCTATAACCAGATCGCGCAAGCGTACGTTGGGAATCAGGCTCCCATCGTAGATGAGGAGACTCGGGCCTTTGCCCAGTTTGGCCTGGCATTCCTCTTCGCGGATTCCCGGGGTGTCACCAGCAATGTCGGTCTCCAGTGCAATGCCCACATCGGGTTTGATCATCTGGGAACTGGTCGTTGCTCCTCTTAGTCCCACTTCCTCTTGAACGGTGCCGACCCCATAAAGGGTATTGGGGTGGTCGTCGCCGATCTGACGTAGGGCATCGATGAATAGAGCGCATCCCACCCTGTCATCCCAGGCTTTGGCCAGGAGCATTTTCTCGTTCCGCATGACGGTAAAGCGGCTGTCTGGGATGATAACGTCGCCAGGACGCACCCCAAAACTTTCCACTTCCTCGCGGCTGTGAGCGCCCACATCAATGAACATATCCTTTTTCTCAACGGGTTTCTTTCGTGCTTCGGCGTCCAGTATGTGAGGGGGACGCGAACCAATGACGCCAATCAGGTCGCCTTGACTAGTCTTGACCACAACCCGCTGGGCCAGGAGGACTTGATCCCACCAACCGCCGAGAGGTTGGAATTTGAGGTAGCCTTCCTTGGTTATGTAAGTTACCATGAAACCGATTTCGTCCATGTGACCGGCCATCATGATACGGGGACGGGAAGAGGTTCCCTTCTTCTCAGCTAGCACACTGCCCAGACCATCGTTGGTCAGGGTTGCGTGACCTGAGAGATAACGCTCAATAATCTCGCGAACCGGCCGTTCATGGCCCGACACGCCAGGGGCATTGGTGATTTCCTCCAGCAGTTTTAGATCCGCCACTCCCTTTCACCTCATCCTTAAGAGTATTGGCAATTACTTCAACTCATCGCGAAGAGATTCCTTCTCCTTAAAAGCACAGGCCCTACGGTACTCCGGCTCGCGGCTCCATACCGTAGGGCTCTAATTGTCAGCCTTCACTGAACCTTTCTTACCCCGCTTCTTGGGTAAAATAAAAATCACCTCTCAAATCATATCAAGTCCCAGCTGCTTGTTGCTCGAGTCTTTCAAAAATCCCCCGGCGCATCTCTGACGCTGTGTAGTTTGCTGCCTGGAGGGTCTCGATGATATGCTCCAATGCTTCCCACGGATCGACTTTGTCTCCACACGTAAACACATCGACGGCTGCGTACCCCAGTTCGGGCCAGGTGTGTATTGCCAAGTGCGATTCGGATATGACCACTACACCGCTGACTCCCTGAGGGCTGAATTTGTGAAATGCTACTTCCCTGACTTCTGCACCGGCTTCGAGAGCCGCACTGACCATAGCCTCCTGGACGCTACTAACGTCATTCAAGTCTCCAAAGGTACATCCAAAGAGTTCGGCCAGAACGTGACGGCCCAAAGCATTCATTTCATTATCTACCCCCTATTGCGTTTATATCGTCCTCCCTCGATCATGTTTTTTTGACAACATGACACACTCAAATTGTAGCAAATACGCCTTGCTTGTCAAGTTTCTTTGAACCATAGCTACCTCCCTTCTCTTATCCGAGCTGTTGTAAGAGCCAAGAGCCATCCTGTTACTCCAGGAACCATGCAGGTGGCAGCGACTACGATTCCTGAATCATTGGTGAAAATGGCCACGATACTCCCGATGGCGCAAGCCGTTGTGCCCGCATGAAGGCAGGGGTAGCGAGAGCGTACCGCCTTGACCAGACCGGCCGGTCGCCAGGAGAGAACGAGATAGGTTCCCAAAAGGACTAGGAAAGCCTGACTCCATATGGTCCAATTGAGTAGTCTCAAACTTACGTCAAGCTTCCGAGATATGATTTGGCCCACAAAGTGCATGTCACCTGCGAGTGCTCGTGCCCAAACACTCCCGAGATGACCGCGTCCGAGCAGGGCGTTGGCAGCCAG
>SLSY01000047.1 GCA_007130145.1 Bacillota bacterium | reverse complement strand
GTCCACCCGTCTCTTTCCGGGAAGCTGGGCGGGCGTTCAGACGCAAGGAGAAGGCCCTTGAGGGCCGCCGTGTCGCCATCCACGTAGAGGCGCAGCACGTTTGCCTCCGGGCCCAGAAGGCGGGCCAAAGAGGGGCCTTGATGGTCAAGATAAGGGTAGCCTCTGGCCAGATAGCGAGCAGCCTGTGCCGTCGCTTGCGCACTGTTTCCCCTGATGGCCAAACCATGCTGGCCGGATGCAATGACGCCATAGCTGCCCCCGATGAATTGGTCGGCCGCATCCACCGGATGACGTTCCTTCCTTCCGGTGATGTGGATGGGACACTCACCGTGCGATGGGCCATGATTCCACATGGCCAGCGGCTCATGCAAGGCGATGGCATGCAAAGCCAGCCGGGCCACAATGGCCAGGCTGGCTACGAGGACTTCCTTTTCTGCGGCGGTATCCCACAATACTTTGGCGCGTACCGTGTCACAGATGCCGTCGCCATCGCAATCAGCCAAGAGGGCCCCCGCTGTGTAGAGTCGTTGCAGCGGCAGAGCCATAGGGGCGATCTACTCCCTTCGTCCCTTGCCCAACAGTATTTTACCGGGCGTGGCTCCGGTGAGTTTTCCATCGGACAAGACGATGGTTCCATTTACCAGCACCTTGTTCATGCCCTGTGCCAAGACATGGGGGTCTTGAGGTACGATTTCCTCGGGGAACAAGAAGCGCTCGGGAGCGAAGACTACGATGTCGGCGGCCATACCCGGGCGCAGCATGCCCCGGTCCCACAACCGGAACTGGCGGGCGGGAAGGGCCGTGATGCGCTGAATATTGTATTCTAGCGACGCGCCGGCTTCTCGGCCTTGGACCAAGAAGGTAGGGAAGACGCCGTTGCGCTGAAGCTCGTAGTGCTCAAAAGGATCAGCGGGATTGGTCATGATGGAGTCGGAACCACACGTCACGACCGGGCTGGTGATGACGTCCTTGAGCACGGGAAAACGGTTGCGGTTGGTTTGATTGCGCCGGTAGGCGTATTGCCAGATGGCCCCCGCCGGTTTTTCTTCTGCCATCAGTTCCAAAAAGAAGTGGTTGGCATCCTTTCCGGACTCGGAGGCCAGTTCTTGCAGGCTGCGCCCTTCCCATTCCGGATCGGTGCAGTTGACCAAAATCAATTCATCCTTGGGAAGACGGAACTCGTGGCTCTTGGCAATGATCTGACTGCGGAAGTCTTTATCCTTCAGTAGTGCCTTGAATTCGGCCAGCGACATGTCAAAGTGTTCAAAGTGACTGCTCTTGATGCCGCGGGCATAGACATCCAGCCGGATGACGTGGCCCCCGCTGTGGGGCATAACGTCACAGGCCGCCTCGATGCCTTCGCGAGATGCTGCTTCCAGCCATGCGATCTCCGTGGCACTGTTGGGATCAAGGTGGGATACGTGTACGCAGACCCCTGAGGTGCGTCCGATGCGAATGGCCTCAGCCGTTCCTTCCGCCCGGCCGTGTTCGGCGCGGGTGTGGGTGGCATAGGTGGCGTTAAATAATGTCAGTTCCTGGCACAGCCTCTCCACTTCCCAGGTGGGAGCGGCTTTTCCCGGCACGTAACCGAGACCGGTGGACATGCCGAGTGCCCCCTGTTCCAGCCCTTCCATGATCATGCGCCGCATGGTCTCCATTTCGCCGGTATGGGCCGTTCGTTGCTTGGCTCCGCCCATGGCGGCCCAGCGCAGCGTACCGTGGCCCAACAGGACTCCGTGGTTGAAGCCCAGCCCACCCCGGTCCTGACACACCTGGGCATATTCTGATAGCGAATCCCATTTCACATCCTCCGGGAGATGGCCGCAGAAATAGCTGGGATACTGGCGGGTGAGTTCACTGGTGGTGAAGATCGAGGATCCACAATGGCCGTCGATGACGGTGGTTACGCCTTGATAGAGATAGCGTCCCAACACCGGATCGGCAAAGATATTGACCTCTTCGTGGGTGTGGGGATCGATGAATCCCGGTGCCACCACTTTGCCATCGACATCGATGATGTCCTCAATCTTTTCGTCAGGGATCTGTGCGGCCAGCCGGCCCACATCGACGATCTTTCCATCTTTGATCAGAACATCGCCTCTGAAGGCCGGATTGCCGCTACCGTCCACGATGCGGCCGTTCTTGATGAGAATGTCGTACATGGCGTATCTCCTTATGTTGTATTTGAGTATGAGGTGGCTTTCTCGCAGCAACGTACGGTTTCCTTCTGCGCAAGACCATTTCGTGACTTTCATGCAGGGGGCAGGATATTGCTACCTGGGGGGATAAAGCAGAGACCAACTGACCAGAGAGCGGAGGAATGCGGGATGGATTTGGCCCGTTTCTATCGTGCCGGTGGCGCCTTAGTGGATAGCAATGGGGATGATTTCCCTGACGGCGTGGGTGTGCGGTTGGTGTTGGGTGATGAGGCCACAGCCGAGGAAGGGCGCGCTGCCGCCCACATTGCGGCGCGTTTGGGTCTGGAGGTTATGGGTCTGGACTTGCCCTTGGCGGTGACCGAATCGAGCCTTGAGCGCAACGAGGCGCGGTGTTTGGTGGTTGTGGGTACCCACAATAGCTGGTATCGCGAACTCTGCCACGAGTACCCTGACCTGTGGATGGGGATAGACCCGGACGAGGGACTCATTCAGTATGTCCGGTGGCCACCACCGGCCGGGATGGTTCTGGTCGCAGGCAGAACACCCCGGGCCATGCGGCGCGCCGGCCATTACCTGGCTACATTGAGGGATTCTCGCGCGAAAGCCGGCAGCCATACCATCTTCTCCACCGCTACCTTGCAGCCCCTTGAAGCGCCCGAGCCCCTCGAACGCCTGGTCATAGGAGCCGAGGGCGATGCCCCCCTGGTGCCTCCGATCGGGACTGATGGGAAACCTTTGTGTCTCACCAGACTCTGGACCGGTCTTAGCCCCCTCAGCCAGGAGCATCAGGTTCCTTGCGGGAGCCAGGCCTTGTTGGTGTTGCCTCGTAGGGCACTGGCCCAGGAATATGCCGCGGCGGCCAACTGGGCTGCGCGCTGGGGGTTGGAAACGGCCGGTTTAGACTTTCCGATGGTCATCGTGGATGATGAATGGTCTGACGCGCAGGGAACACAGTGTCCCTTGCTGCTTGTCGGTCGCCACAACCTTCTCACCACCAGACTGATTGATGAGGGTCGGTGGAGATTTCCTCTGTCCACCCATGGGTTGGGGGTGGTGGAGGAGGCCTTTGGCGCGGCCGATGCCATGATCTTATGGGGGAGCCATGTTGCCACGCTGCCACCGGCCACCTATCCGGGCGGGATCGGCCCCTGGGACGAGATAAAACAAGAACTAGTGGAATGGCTGAGCCCACAAGGAGAGGGAGGAGCCGCCCTCTCTTGCCTGAGAGCGCTGGATGCGCAGGGACCAGAGTTGGCCGGGGGCGGGCGTTTCGCATTGGATGTGCATTGGAACCAATCGTTGTCTGCATCTTGGGCTGACAGTTTAGCCCGATGTATGGCAAAGTTGTGGGGTCTGCGGGTCACGACTGTGCACGTGCATGACCAGGCAGAGCCTCGCACCGTCTTGCAGGAGCAGCACAAACTGGTTTGGGAGGTTCATGACGCCCAAAATGAACTTGAGCGGTTACTGGGCACCCAGAACACGGGCCGGCCGCCTCTACACATCGACCTCCGCCTGAGCGAGAATGCCTGCGTTCGTCAAAACGTGGCAGAGAAGGTGAAGACATTCGCGTCACAGCGGGGCATTGATGTGGAGGTGACGGTGCGCTCAGCACACAAGCAAGGGTATTCCTGGCTCAAGGAGGAGATCCTGCCCCGGCTGCGTGAACATGAGGTGTCTCGGGTGAACATCGAGTTTTTGCCTTTTGAGCCCGAAACTGACCCCTGGATCGACGTTCCTGTCTTCTGGCTCGAACAAGGCAAACCCGAAAAAGAGAGGCGGCTTTTGGATCTGGCGGCTGTCATGGAGGAGATGAAAGAGTACCGCTGCAAGTGGTTGGGTCTACCGCTGAGAAACCTGTGTGAACTCTATCCTATCGATGAAGAGATGGCCTGCGCCCTCAGTGTGCCGGCAGACCGCATCACCTTTGAGGAGAAGGGACATATGGAGAGCACCTACCGGGTGCGAGCCCATGATGCCGCGGGCAAGGAGATTCTGGCGGAGGAGTTCACGGTGTCCCGGACGAGCGCCGACTACCTCCAAGCCTTCCCCGATTGGGGCCGAGTTCACATTGAGAGTTCCTGGCTGACGGTACATTCAGAAGATGAGGTGTTGGTGGATGTCCCCCTTGCCTCTGACCTGCTCCGGGCTTGGCAGTGCTTCCAGCAGTTTCTGGTGAGATTGAAGGATTACCTGCTCGAAGAATACGATGGCGTGCTGACCCCTTCCCAGCAACCGTTTTTTGACCAGCTGGTGTTTGAGACCTGGCTGAGCGAGCCCAATGAACGCATCGGCCATGATGAAGAACTCTTCTCTACCCTCGAGGCGTTGCATGAAGATATCTACTTTGTGGCGCTTGATTTTTTCCGTGCGCTGGGTCAAGAGTCGTGCGGTGTGCGTCTGGAGGCGCCCGGGCAGATCATCCCGCGCATTCATGAGCAAAGCGGTAGCGGTGGACGGGTGAACGTTCACCTCACTCGTTCCGTCGCCATGACGCCGCATTTGCAGATCAAAGACAAGACAGCCAAGAACCAAGAGCAGCTCTGCTTGCCTTTGGAGGTCTTGCCCCCCATCAGCGTTGTGATGGAGGGCTGTGAACGCCATGAGGGGCATCGTGACCGTCTCGTCTTCCGGGTCACCGGCTTGTCCAGCACGGATTGGGAGAAGCTGGCCGCTTGGCCATCTGCAGGGCTGAGCGGGACAAAACCCTTGGATGTGGTTCTTCGCGGACCAGAGGATGCGGTATCATGGTCGCTGACGCCGGAACCAACACCTCTGTCTCATGACCAAAGGAGTGTGCCCGTAGACGCTATCATCGACCAGGAGACTCAGGACGCCGTGCTGGCACATCTTCGCATGCGCCCTGAGCTGGAAGTCTATCGCGTCGGACGTTCGTTGCAGGGACGGGACATCATGGCCATTAGCATGGTGCTCCCCACGGGCACTCAGTGGCGCTCCCAGGTGAAAACCGCATTGTTCAAGCCAACCTATCATATCAACAACCGCCATCACGCCAATGAAGTGAGTGCTACTAACGGGGCCCTGTGGTTGCTCGAGCGTTGCCTTGTAAAAGAAGAGGATTACCGGTGGCTCCGCCGTCTCAATATCTGCGCCATTCCCATGGAGAATGTGGATGGCGCAGCTTTACACTATGAGTTGCAAAAGGAGCATCCTCACTGGATGCTGCATGCGGCGCGGTACAACGCGCAAGGGCTGGAGTTTGCCTCAGAGTATCATGTGCCCGACACCCCGGTAAGCGAGGCCTTGGCTCTGCCGAGCAACTGGGCCTCGTGGCTACCCGACATTATGGTGGATTGTCATGAGCGTCCCAGTCATGAATGGAGGCAGCTGTTTAGTGGCTATACCCCTGTTTCTTGGCCCTACCTGTGGATACTGCCGTCCTTCTTCACCGGTATCATGCATTACGTGGATTCGGACGCCCATGCTCACCACCTGCCCTTGGCCCAAATGGTACGCTCTTGTGTGGTGGACGCCATAAACCATGACGAGGAAATACGAAAGCGAAATCTGAGCTGGCAGCGGCGATACGAGAAATACGCACATGCCTACATGCCCGATAAATTCCCAAAGGAGCAGTGGGAGGATGTGCAGTTTCACTTTCAAGGAGTGAAGCCCAGCTCGTCCGCTTCCAGCTTCTGCGGGCGCTATCCTCAAATTACGGCCCTCAATTGGGTAACGGAGGTGGCGGCAGAGACTCCGCAAGGGGAGTTTCTTAGACTGTGTGCTCGTACCCACCTGGTGGCCAACCGGGCGGTGCTCGCGCTGATGGCACAGGCTGACTACGTTGTTGAGCGCTGTTGGCACATGCAACCGGAGGGAACCGTGTGCATTTGGCTGCACCGGCCCCGCCCTTTGCGCTGGGACTAGCGTTCACCGAGACGGTGCGCGATGAGTTCCCAGACTTCGGGAGGTTCGAATCCCAGCCGCCAGAGGGCGAGGCCGCGGAGATCATACCGGCTGACCAACTCCATTTTCTGATTGAAACTGGTGCTGTCTTCGAACCAGACCTGGTGTTGAATGCCTGCCGTCCGGTAGGTGTAGTGCGGTTGCCCAGCTTCCGGGTCGCGCTGTATGGTGATGCCCAATCGCGCCGCTCGCGCTTGGGCCCCATGGGCGGGGAGATATTGGGTGGGAATGTCTGCTGTGGCCCAATCGTAGCCAAAAAGGCCCGTGCCCAGGACCAGCTGCTCAGAGGGTATATCCACCAATGCTGAGGTGACGTTTTTCTCAACCCAGTGCAGGGGGGCGGTGGGCCCGGGCTCGGTTTGCTCCCAGTGCAGGTCGTAGGCCATGAGCACGATGTAGTCGGCCCACCCGGCGAGGGCTTCGTAGTCAAAGGCGCCGTGCAAGCTTTCAGGGCTCTCCTCTCGCGGATAGACGGATACGCCCAAGATCCGCCTGCGCGCCCCCAGTTCGCTGGAGAGAAGCTCCAAGAAGGCGGTGAGAGAGGCCTGACCCTCTGGCCCCAACCAGGGGAAGTAGACATTGAAGCCGTCATATCCTCTCTCGTCAACCAGTGCGAGCAGATTTTCGCTGGTGCGGGCGCGTTGCTCTGGTGTGGCGATGAACTGGTGATAAGGCCCCTCTTTTGGGAGAGCGTTGCTGACCAGGGGAATGACTCTGAGTCCGGCTGTGCGCGCGGTGTGCATCGCCTCGGGATCGTGCCGCGCCAATACGATCTCGCCGGCGTCGCCCACAACGTACCAGAAGGGCGATACGGTGTCGATGAGGGCGCTTTTTGCTTGCAGGGTGGGCAGAGATGAGCCGTAAATGCCTCCGGGATCGTTTTCGTAATAGCCAATGACTTCCCACTCCCGCGCCGGTGAGGGCACGGTGGGGATGTGCACGGTCAAGTGGGCACCCACCCACAGGATACCCAACAAGAGTGAAGCGCCCACCCAGTCAGCCCCCTTCTTCGGTGGCCAGCTGGGGCGAAGACGCCTGCTCCCGTGGCGCACTACGAAATTCCGAAACGTCCCGACATGGGCCCATAGCAGCGTACCGACGACCCGGAAGCGACCCCATGTCACATCCCAGTAGGGGTATCGCTTCAAGCCGTGCCGGTAAGCCCGCCCCACGCGTTGCCGGTGAGGACGCATCCATGTGTTCAGCGCATCGTCGCCAGCTTGGATTCTGTGGTGTAGCCTTCTCATGGCGGCGGTGAGCGCACGGCGATACGGCGCAAGGCGCTCTTGCCACCTCTCTTCCATGGCTAGCGTGCGGTAAAAGAGATTATGCCACCATCCTTTTTGTCGCTCACTTCCCCTTGGCATTCGTGCCACCCCGGGCTTATTCTTACCCGCAACGCACAAATTCACTCTACCGCTTGGGTTTCGCGGGGCCTTTGCTTTGTGACTGTGCAGGAGGGGTTGCCGGTCGGAGCGAAGCAAGCGGTAGATATTCTATGGAGGCTACCGTGGTTTCTTAGCTCAGACCAAGTGAGGAGGAGGTCTTGTCTTGCACCGTGAAGGACTCGTGATTCGCCCGGCCCAAAGATGCGATCTGAGCGCAATCGAGCGCATATGCCAGAAGACGTTTGCGTGGGGGGACTACCTGCCGCGGGTCTTTTTGGATTTGCTGGAAGATGACACGGGTCAGATGTTGGTGGGACAGGTGAAGGATGAGATCGTGGGTTTGGTGCGTTTGTCCAGACTGAGCAGTGATGAAGGTTGGCTGGAAGCGATGCGCATACATCCCAAATGGCGGCGATGCGGGCTGGCCCATCAGTTGACCTGTCAAGCCCGCGAT
>SLSY01000204.1 GCA_007130145.1 Bacillota bacterium | reverse complement strand
GAAACTTCGGCTGGTACGGCGGCGGCTGCCCTTGATTTCCCTGATAGTAGCTTGTGGGTCCACCCGGATAGGCAGCTTGACCGACAGGACCGCCGGTGGCACGCTGTGTTGATTCGCCCGGTACTTCGTGGCGGGTCCACTGGGGTAGCTGCTGTTGATAACCGCTCTGACCCAAGCCGTAGGCTGGCTGTTGCCCTGCGCCGTAGTTGTAGTTGGGTTGAATTTGCAAGCTGCTTTGGCCGCCTTCAGGCGGTACTTCGTAACGAGTCCAGTTGGGGAGGTTCTGTGGCCCCCCGTAATACTGACCCTGTCCTATCTGCTGCTGGTATCCTTGTCCCATCATTTCGTCTATCCCTCCACCGTACTGTTGTGATAGTGAATCAACCATTCCCATGTTCTGACCCATGGTTCTGGGTTCCAGAGACTGCCGCGTTCTCGCGATTGTATTACGTATCTCAGTTACATCCTGTGAACTGGCGGGGCGAACAGAGTACCAGCCCCGCTCCTGCATTTGCCCAAACACGTGCCCGGCATCATTCACTGATTGCTGGTGCAACGTCGCCATGAGCTGGCGCAAGTTGGGATCTTGAGCTTCGATACTGCCGAGGGCATACGCATCGGTCAGCTGCTTTTCACCTGTCAGTATGTCCTCGGCGATCTCTTTGTCGTTCAAACCCATTCTGTGCACTTTACCACCTCCAGAGTTCATTGGGTCTCGACGTGTTGGGCAAGGGTCTCAAAGCGTTTCTGATGATTCTGCACGAGTGAATGATACAGTTGCTGCATCATGGGATCGGTGGTCTGGTTGGCCATGACCCCCAATTTCTTCGCCATGAGGGCCTCGCCTCTGACACATTCGTCGATCAGCCACAACTCAGTCTGGGTCAACTGCGGCATGACTTACCTCCTTTCAGCGGCTTGTGTTCTATAGCGTCTCACGACCACTATCTGAGTATGCACCAAATCACATTCCCCATTTGAAGGGAGAACGTCTTTTCAGTGAAGATGAACATTCATCCCTATGGCAACCAGAGCTTGTGACAGGATGATGAACGCCAGCGTGCCCAAGAAAACGTAAAGGGGTGCAAACCGCAACGTGTTCTCCCGATGCAGGATGCTCAAGAGATCAGTGGCCGCAACGTAGATGAAAGAACCGGCCGCCAGTGACAACGCGACCGCCACCATCGAGTCTTGGCGAACCCCGTGGGTGAAGGCGCGATGGGCCATGCGCCCCACAGCACTTACACTTACTGCTCCCAGGAGTGTAGCCAGAGCCAGACTCGCCGTGGCCAGGAGTGCCGTGCGCTTGCTCTGTCCGCAAGCTAGGGCCACCGATGCCATGGTCACTCCGTCGGCTGCCTTGTGGAGCAACACACCCAATCCAACCAATAGTCCCATATTGGGATCGATGTAGAAGGCCGCGACAATAGCCACGCCATCCAAGAACGTGTGGATTAACATGCCCACCCACGTCCCGGCCGTCGTAGCCCTTTGGCTGGCGTTGTGAATATGAAGATGGCCTCCACCGATCCATCGTTGGCTCCCGTAGACGAGAAAGAATCCTGCCAAAACCCACCAGCTCAAGCGTTGATTGTGGTAGGCATCATGAGCATCACCCAACGCTTCCGGTAGCAAGTCGATGATAGCAACGCCCAAGAGAAAGCCCGCACTAATACCAGTCAAACGCGCCAAGTTGCCTGCCGACCATTGATGGCGCGCAATGAGGTATCCTGCCAGATAATTGGTGAGGGCAGCGAGAAGGACCATCGTCCACATGACTCCCCACATCGTTGGTGAACCTCCTTAGAGTCGTCGTTTTCTCCTCATACACTGTCCGGAAACCAAGTTTTCTATGAATGAAGTGATGGGGCAAAAGGGCGGTTAGCTCATCCTGGGTTGTCATGGGGGTTGCGAGCAGCAAAAATACCGTGCTATAATACGGGCATATTGGTGCCAACCCATCCTTCTTGACCTTTGATCATGAGAGCGCAACGGTAAAGTAGCACGGCACGAAGGATGGGCACAATGGAACAACGGAAGTACGGTAGGACGGTGGGGTGTGCTTTGTCATGGGTCCCCTTACGTCCGCACCACAGCGTACGAAGGGGGGTTTTTATGTTAAGAGGAATTCGTGGAGCCACCACCGCCCAAAACACCAAAGCAAGCATGCGTGAAGCTACCGTCGACCTGTTGCAGGAAATGGTAGCGGTCAATCAGCTCAATCCTGATCAGTTGGCCGCGGCCATCTTCTGTGTTACACCCGATCTGGACGCGCTGTTTCCAGCCGCCGCCGCACGAGAGATGGGATGGGATCACGTCCCGCTGCTCGACCACGTATCACCAGCCGTTCCCGACGCACTGGCCCGATGCATCCGTGTCTTGCTGCTTTGGAATACTCACCACGCGCAGCGCGATGTTCACCATGTCTACCAACGCAGCGCCCGCGGGCTGCGCCCCGATCTTGTGGAGGTGAAAGATAAATGATCGTAGTAATGAAACCCCATGCCAGTGACGAAGCCGTGAAGCGGGTGACCGACCGAGCCGAAGCCAGTGGTCTGTCCGTGCACCTGTCCCGGGGTGAAGAGAGAACCATCATTGGTCTCATAGGAGATGTGCGTATCATTGAACCCGAATCCCTTCAGGCGCTTCCTGAGGTAGATCGGGTATTGCGTATTATGGAACCTTATAAGTTGGCTAGCCGTCAGGGCCAACCCACCGGCAGCAAGGTACGGGTGGGTCAGGTGATATTCGGCGGAAGTGACTTCCCCGTCATCGCTGGGCCCTGCGCCGTAGAGAGCGCCGAGCTACTCGATGAAGTGGCCAAGGCCGTCAAATTGGCCGGGGCCTCTGCCTTGCGGGGAGGGGCCTTCAAACCCCGGACCAGTCCTTACAGCTTTCAGGGACTGGGCGAAGAAGGTTTGAAAATCTTGGCCCGCGCCCGCCATCAATACGATCTACCGGTTGTAACTGAGGTGATGAGTCCGTTAGAGCTGGAGATGGTAGCCGAACACGCTGACCTTTTGCAAGTTGGTGCACGCAACATGCAAAACTTCTCCCTGCTCAAAGAGTTGGGTGGCGTACGCCGTCCCGTCATGCTCAAGCGTGGCCTCTCCGCTTCCATTGATGAATGGTTGCAGGCAGCCGAATACCTTATGTCATCGGGCAACAGCCAGGTCATTCTCTGTGAGCGCGGTATTCGTACCTTTGAGACATATACTCGCAATACGCTTGATCTGAGCGCTATTGCCGTGGTCAAGCAACTGTCTCACCTGCCGGTGATCGTCGATCCGAGTCATGCCACAGGCCGACGGGAGTTGATCAAGCCGCTGGCCATGGCGGCTCTAGCGGTGGGTGCCGACGGTCTCATGGTCGAAGTTCATCCCTGTCCAGCCAATGCTCTGGCCGATGGACCCCAGTCGTTATTGCCCGAAGATTTCTCCCACCTCATGGATGATTTGCGTCGGATAGCACCATCATTGGATCGAACCATGGCTCACAAGGAGACCAAACCGTCATGCTCGGCACCATAGCCATTATCGGGCTGGGTCTGATCGGTGGATCCATTGCTCATGCCCTGCGGCACAGCGAGCAGGTTGATAGCGTCTACGGTTATGATAGCTGTCCTCAAGCTCGACAATTGGCCGCTGAACTTGGGCTGGCCACCGTCGTGGATGAGGTTGAGCAGGCCGTGAGAAATGCTGACTTAATTGTGCTTGCCGTACCCATCACCGCCATGAGGTCTGTTGCTGAGACCATCGCCTGCTGCCGCCCACCTCAGAGCGTGGTGACCGATACCGGGTCGGTGAAGACAAACATCGTGCAGGAGCTAGAGTCTCTTTTCGGTGGCCATTTCTTGGGAGGTCATCCCATGGCCGGCAGTGAACACAGTGGACCCAAAGCCAGTGATCCCAACCTGTTTCGAGGCGCACTTTACGTATTAACCCCGACTGAGACCACGACCGTGCACGCGCGCTGCCTCACGGAAGAGATGGTGACCTTGTTGGGAGCGCAGGTTATAAACATGCAGAAAGAGGAGCATGATGCGAAGGTCGCCACGGTCAGCCATCTCCCCCACCTTGTGGCGAGCGTACTGGCCTTGACCACCGAGAAGCAAGGAAATGCCCACCAGCTGGCCGCAGGCGGATGGCGTGACATGACCAGGGTGGCAGCGGGCGATGAAAGACTCTATGCTCCCGTGCTCTATGCCAACCGGCAGGCACTTGTGGAGGTCTTAGACCTCTTCTCCGAGGAACTATCAGCCATTCGGCAGGCTCTTCTAGAGGGCCAAGCGCCTCTTAGAAGTCGCTTGCGCCAAGCGCGCAGTTTCCGCCAGTTGTGGTCGCGCATGCGGGGGTGGTCTTGATGAGAGTCCACGTCGAGCCGCAACAGCGGCCCCTGCAAGGAGCCATCACCGTACCGGGAGACAAATCCATATCACACCGGGCGGCGCTGCTCGCAGCGCTGGCTGATGGCACCTCAAGAATCCACCGGTACAACCCGGGTGCCGACACCCGTAGTACCTTGGCTTGCTTGGAGAAATTGGGCGTGACCCACATCCTCCAAGACGACGTGTTGACGGTGCATGGCGCGAGCACTTGGCAAGAGCCCACAGACGTGCTCAATGCGGGCAATTCGGGCACCACCATGCGCATGCTGCTGGGTTTGCTGGCCGGTCGCGACTTCTTCAGTGTGCTCACCGGTGATGCATCCCTCCGTGAGCGGCCCATGGCGCGCGTGGTCTTGCCCCTCAAGCGGATGGGAGCAGACATTCGTGGGCGACAGCAAGGCAACCTTTCTCCCCTTGCGATCACCGGAAAACCCCTGTTGGGCATGGACTACCACCTGCCCGTGGCCAGCGCTCAGGTCAAATCAGCTTTGCTATGGGCCGGTCTCTTTGCCCAAGGGACCACGCGCGTGAGCGAACCTCACCCCTCGCGCGATCATACCGAGCGTCTCTTGGCCCATGCAGGGCTTGGCATTGAACGCACTCCCTCGCATGTCGAGATTCGTGGAGGTAGAGCACCGGCGTCCTTCTGTCTGGAGGTGCCCGGCGATCCCTCCAGCGCAGCCTTCTTCATCACCGCAGCATGCATCGTGCCCGGTTCCGAGCTTCTCGTCCAGGATGTGGGTCTTAACCCTACCAGACTCGGATTCTTAGAGGTGCTAAAGAGAATGGGAGCAAAAATCCAGCTTCAGGTACATCAGGAGGAACCAGAACCGGTGGGAAACATCTTGGTGCAAGCACGGGCCCTCACCGGTACGACCATTAAGAGGCACGAGGTACCCCTTCTCATCGATGAACTGCCAGTTCTGGCTGTCGCGGGGGCCATGGCCTCCGGAACTCTGGCCATGGAGGGTATTGGCGAACTGCGTCATAAGGAAAGCGACCGTCTCCAGGGCATTGTGGATCTCTTGCATGCTCTGGGGGGACGGGCCCGGGTCTGTGGCGACAATCTCCTCGTAACCGAAAGCTCGCTCAAAGGAAGTCTTCTTCATGCTCACGGAGATCACCGCATGGCCATGACCGCGGCCGTGGCTGCTCTTGCGGCCCAAGGCCCAACGACGATTTGTGGATGTGAGTGTGTCAATGTGTCCCATCCCGCCTTCTTCCATGAACTGGCCAGTTTGGGGGTGAAGGTGTCATGCTGATTGACGCCCAGACCCGGTTGTTGGCCCTCCTGGGGCATCCGGTAAACCACAGCCTATCCCCGCGCATGCACAACGCGGCTTTGGCTCATCTGGGCCTCAAGGCCGTCTACATCGCCTTCGCTCCTCCACCTTCTCGCGTCCCGGAGGCAGTGCGGGGACTTTTAGCGTTGGGCTGCGGCGGCTGGAATGTGACAGCTCCCTACAAGAGAGTCTGTGCTGAGCTCGCCGACGTCCTCAAGGGGCCGGCCGAGGCTCTTGGCACTGTCAACACCATGCTTCACGACGGGTCGCGGCTGGTCGGCTACAACACCGATGTTGGGGGCCTACGACGGGCCTGGAAGGAGCACCAAGTAGAAGAGGGGCAGCATCTCATGGTGCTGGGCAGGGGAGGCGCAGCGCGCGCAGTGGTTTGGGCTGCCTGTCAGCTGGGTTTATCGGTGACAGTAGCGGCGCGTTCACCCATTGACGATCTTCTTGTTGCAGTAAGGAAGCATTTTATCCGCGCCGAGACGACCTGGTGTCCCTGGCCTGAGCGTCAGGGCAAAGCGTCATCAGTCCAGATTGTGGTCAACGCCACCCCCATGGACAGTCCTCTCGATGCGGACTGCCTGAGCCCACATCAGCTGGTATGCGATTTGGTCTACGGCCACGAGCCCACCAGCTGGCTCAGAGCCGCTGGTAACAGAGGATGCAAGGTCATGGACGGGCGCGAGCTCTTACTGTACCAGGGAGCCGAAGCGTTCTCCCTGTTCACCGGGCATGAGGCCCCTGTGGCTGTTATGCGCGGTGCTTTGTATGGAGGTGCATGTGATGTTACGTTATCTCACAGCCGGTGAATCTCACGGTCCCGCCGTGCTCACCATCATCGACGGCATGGTCGCGGGGTTGCCTCTTGAAGGTGACCATATCAACCGCGACCTAGCGCGCCGGCAACGCGGATATGGCCGCGGTGGCCGCATGAAGATCGAAAACGACCGGGTCCAGTTCCTGGGCGGGGTGCGACACGGACACACTACCGGTGCACCCATTGCCCTCATGATCGCAAACAAGGACCATGTCAACTGGGACAAGTTGATGGATCCGGCTCCTTCAACCGAGCCGGGGGACATCATCAGTCGCCCCCGCCCGGGCCATGCCGATCTCGCGGGAGCGCTCAAGTACCGGTTGCGGGATGTGCGCGATGTGATTGAGCGCTCTAGCGCCCGTGAGACAGCGGCCCGCACCGCGGCCGGGTCCGTTGCCCGACGCCTTTTGCAAGAATTGAACATTCACGTTGAGTCGGTGGTGACCAGCATTGGACCCATTCATTGGCAGCCGGGCGACGAGCTGCACTCGGATGCCGTCGAAGAGTCGCCCCTGCGCTGCCCCTGCGAAAAAACGACGATGGCCATGATCAAACACATCGACCAGGCTCGCTGTCAGGGCGACTCGGTGGGCGGGTGCTTTATGGTGAAGGCCCAGGGCGTCCCGGTGGGACTGGGCAGTTATACCCAAGCTGATCGCAAACTCGACGGACAATTGGCGGCCGCACTCATGAGCATCAATGGGATCAAGGGGGTCGAGGTCGGTCTCGGTTTTAGAGCGGCCGAGCGCAAAGGAAGCCAAGTCCACGATCCCATTGCCTGGTCCGACGGATATCATCGCACCACCAACCACGCCGGCGGCATCGAGGGAGGAGTGACCAACGGTGAGACGCTGTGGTTACGGGCGGCCATGAAGCCCATTCCCACCTTGGTCAGACCCTTGAAGACCGTCGAGATGAAGGATCATTCGGTAGCATGTGCCCACGCCGAGCGCTCAGATGTATGCGCGGTGCCAGCGGCTTCTGTCGTAGGAGAGGCTGCCGTAGCCTGGGTCCTAGCACGAGCGGTACTGGACAAGTTCGCCGGAGACAACCTGTCGGATGTCAGGCGCGCTCACCAAGATTTCGCTCGGGAGGTGAAGCGCTGGTGAAGAACTTGTACCTCATTGGCATGATGGGTTCGGGCAAAAGCCACTGGGGCAAGACGTTGGCGCTTGATTTAGGACGACCTTTTCTTGACCTTGACGAATATCTAACACAAAAGACCGGGCTCTCCCCCGCCCAATGGCTGGAACAAGGCCCGGAGCCAGCGTTTCGCGAACAAGAATGGGCCGCTCTATGCGAGGTAGCATCACTGCGATGGACCGTGATTGCAACAGGTGGGGGTACCCCTCTCAGTAGACAGGCGCGCACTCTCATGACCCGTACGGGGGACATCCTCTGGCTGGATGCGCCGGAAGACACGCTGTGGGCGCGTTCCCAGGAAAACGGATCG
>SLSY01000196.1 GCA_007130145.1 Bacillota bacterium | reverse complement strand
TCCATCATCGGCTTTATTGGATTCAGTTTCTCTCCTCATTTCTTCCTCACCCTCGTCTTCGTGGCCGCCATCAGTTTGGGACAGGGTGTGAGCCGTCCGGTCATGACCTCCCTCTTGTCACGAAGCACGGATATGCCCCAGGGCCTGACCATGGGTTTGATGGGTTCCTTTGAGTCCTTCGGCCGGGCGCTTGGACCGCTATGGGCTGGCCTGACCTATACTTGGACGGTGGAAGCTCCTTACCTTTCCGCTGCCATTGCCTGCCTTCTAGGCATCCACCTGGTCCAACGGGCCTATACCTGTGTGGGGAGGGGTGAACCGACGCCTGTTCGTGAGCCCCGCACTCATCCGCAACCACCCGCCTCATGAGGTCTGGGCATGGGTCACGACAGCGCGAGCAGGATAGAAGGGTTCCATTGCCGAAATAGCTACCCTGGTTCGAGCGGCAAATCTACGGCAAATCTACTATGGAAATATCCGTACGTCCTACCGCCTTTGCACGGTAGAGGTCCGGGCAACGCACAGTCTAACTTCAACGCAGTGGGTTCTTCCCGCCCGGGGATACGAGGTCTCACTGCCGCAAGATGAAGAGGTGATAACTAACATGTCCACACCCTATATACCCTTTACCGAGAATCGCAAGCGCTTCTTAGCATTTGACCCCATGAGCATTGAAAAGAACCGGGAGCTCGTCCTCGGCAGCGGCCAGCTGGGCGGTAAGGCCAAGGGTCTGCTCTATGCCCGAGAAGCCCTCTTGGGCAGTGACGATCCCGCTACCGAAAGCATATCCGTGCCCGAAAGCCGGTTTCTGAGCACAGATCTCTTCCAGGAGTTTGTGCACGAACATCACATCAACGATATGTATCAAGACGGAGCCAGTTTTGAAACGATTGAAAGGGCTTGTCTCAATGGATCCCTTAATAGCGGTCTGCGAAAGAGTTTGGAGGCGCTGGCCATGGAACTGGATTATCCCTTGGCCATCCGCTCTTCTGCTCTCTTGGAAGATTCCTTGCGCTATTCATTCGCGGGGAAATACCTGACGGTGTTTGCGGCCAACCAGGGCTCGCCACAAGACCGGCTCATGGAGCTGGAAAAGGCCATAAAGCGCGTGTATGCGTCGACGTTCGGTCCCGACGCGGTGGCCTACCGTCACAAGCACAAGCTGGAGCACGAGGAAATGGGCGTGATCATCCAGCAGCTGCAAGGAAGGCAAAGAGGTCAGTATTTCTACCCTGAGCTATCCGGGGTGGGCTTTTCTCGCAACTTTCGGCGCTGGACCGAACGCATCCGCACCGAAGACGGGGTGGTTCGCATCGTGTTTGGCTTGGGAACACGCTGTACTGAGCGGGGATATGCGCGCAGCTTCTCGCTTACCAATGTTGATCTCCGACCCGAAGGTAATGTCATACGCGAAGTGCAAAAGTACTCGCAAGAAACCATGGATGCGCTGGATATGGCAAGTGGCGACACCGTGACATTCAACATCAACGCGCGCATGGAAACAGCCAAGCATCACCCCCATTTCCCCGTGTATGCTGAGGTCTATTCCCCGCGCGATGAGACCATTAGTTCCTTCCGGCCTCTGGCCTATCGCCCTCATCCCGGCGATAAGGTCGTATTCACCTTCGCCCGGCTCAAGCGAGTCTTCCCGGAAGTCTTCGAACTGCCGCGTTTCATCTTCGGCTTACTGGAGCGGGAGATGGGCGTCTCGGTAGATATAGAGTTCGCATTCGAACCTGAGGAACGCTATTTCTCGCTCCTACAAGCCCGACCTTTGAGCAGCTGGGAAGAATACCGTTTGGTGGAGATCCCACAGGATTTGGAGCCTAACTCCATCTTGCTACGCAGCGACCGCATGCTCACCAACGGAACACTCCTGGATGTGCCCTTTATCGTGTATGTGGATCATGAAGAATACCGCGATACTAAGAATAAGTACTCCGTGGTACAAGAGATCGGCCGCATCAACCGAGAATTGGGAAGTCATAACTACATCCTGGTGGGACCCGGACGTTGGGGTTCTTCCCATCCCGAGCAAGGGGTCCCCGTGCGATATAGCGATATCTCCAATTGCTTGATGGTAGTGGAAGTGGGTATACGGGCCGACGACTTTGTCCCGGAATTGTCCCACGGCACACATTTCTTCGCTGATTTGGAGATCGACGGCACCCTCTATATGCCCGTCTTTGACACCGTAGAAAACAACCTGTTCCACCGGGAATGGTTCTTGTCGAGTCCATCGCTTCTCACCCATCATCCCGCCGTCCGCGTCATTCCGGGACGATTCAATGCCTATCTGGACGGACGGGGCATGGAGGGAGTGGTGATACACCGTTGACAGTAACCTGCCAAAACCAATCGTCGCTGGGCGTAATAGGGCAAACGCCCGCGGATGGAAGATAGCGGAAAATGACATCAAGTAACCTGCCCCTCTGGTTGACAGGGCAATTTCATCTACACCTACGCAAAAACATGTTACAATAGGCACGGGGAGTAATTGCCAGGGAGGATTTAACGATGACATTACCAAACTATGTGGGACCGGCTGCAATGGGCATCAAGTTGGGTGTGGTGAGACCGGGAACCGACCTCATGCGCATGGTTCTGACAGCACTGCATCAAGTGCACGCAGACGGATGGCTCGACTCAGGTGACATCCTATGTATTACCGAATCCGTGCTCGCACGATCGCAAAACAACTACGTCTCTATTGAACATATTGCCGAGCAAGTGCAGGCGGCTTTCAACTTGAAGCCTCGTTCGAGAATCGCGGTGGTGTTTCCCATTCTCAGTCGCAACCGCTTTGCCCCTATCCTGCAAGCCATTGCCCGAGCCACCCAGGGCGGAAGAGTTCTTTTGCTATTGAATTATCCCTGTGATGAAATGGGCAATCCCCTTATGGATCAGCAATGGCTGCACGACCAGCGCTGGGGTCTGGATAAGACGCTGCCAGCTGCAGCGGTCCCATCCTACCAGCACCCGTTGACAGGTATTGATTACATTGACCTCTATCGCTCCCTCATATCCGAGCAGGGAGCCAGCGCCCAAATCTTGCTCACCAATGGGGTCGGCGCTCTTTCCAAGGCCAAGGCTGATGGTATCATCGTCGCTGACGTGCACCGACGCCTGCGAACACAGGCTCTCATCAAGGAACTGGGCCTTGAGAGCATCAACTTGAGCGAGCTATGCACAGAACAGTCTCCCGAATGGGGGCTTTTGGGCAGCAATCTCGCGCCCGGTGAAGAGTTCAAAGTCACGGAGCGCATACCGGAAGGGTTGAGCAAGCAAATGCAAAAGACCCTCTCGGCGCGTGTTGCCCGCCGCGTACAAATGAAGCTCGCCCCCCGGGATGCCAGCGGGTGGAGCCAGGAGCTCAAAGAGACCGTAGATGAACGCTTCCAACGTGACATCGAGGTTATGGTCTACGGCGACGGGGGATACAAGGACCCCACCAGCGGCATTTACGAACTGGCCGATCCCACTCCCATCTTCGGCTGCACGCCTGCGCTGAGAGAAGGTTTGCGTACAGGCGTCAAGTTCAAATATCTGGCGGATTACTACCATCTGGAAGGCAAGAGCGACGAAGAAATCATGGCGTTGGTTGGTGAGTCAAAGGCCGCGTTGTCAGAGCAGGAAGACGCCTCGGCCGAGGGAACTACCCCACGTAACCTGGGGCATGTTGTGGCCACTCTCGCCGATTTGGTCAGCGGGTCTGCGGATGCCGGTACACCGCTGGTCCTCGTGAAGGGTTTTTCCGGATGATGATGTTCTGTCACCTCTAGGTAATCAGATGACACCAGTTTGGGTCAAACTAGAGGTGGAGGCGATGCGTATGAGCAAAGCACAAACCACCAGCTGGGTCGTTCTGGGATTGGGCGCGCTGGTAGCTGCCGTGGGCCTGGCAATTCCTGGCCGTTTTGGCGCTGGGGTGATCGGGTTCGGTTTGGCCCACGTGGTTTTGGGTGCCCTCGACATGTTCAGACCCTCGGTTCAGGACTGACCTAAAGGGGCGCTGTTCTCGCTCGGAGAGAGCAGCGCCTCATCACAATGAGAGGCTATCCCACAGCTCAGCCGGTATAATTCGAGGTGACCCTGAGAGCATCGCGCTCCACAGGCTCAAGCGGGCCGCTCTTTCCAGCATGAAGCATCGATTCACCGCTTCTTGCAGCGAACCAGCAGCGGTGAGAGCACCATGGTTGAGGAGCAAGATGCTTCCTTGCCCATCCAGCATCTCGGCCGTACCCTCGGCCAGCTGGGGGGAACCGGGCGGAAGGAAGGGTAGACGAGGCACATCGTGAAAAGAACAGGCTTCAAGACAGAGAACCTGTATGGGGAGTTCCAGGGCACCCAGCAAGATCCCTGCGGCCGCATGATCGTGCACCAAGGCCTGCACACCAGGATATCTTCGGTAAATCGCCAAGTGCATGGACGTCTCGATGGACGGGAGACCGTCACCGCGGAGCACCCTTCCCTTTCCATCAAGCCAAAGCATATCATCGCAAGATAGATCTCCCTTGTTCTTTTTGCTGGGGGTAATGAGGATGTTTTCCTCCCAACGGCAGCTCACATTACCTCCGGTCGGCGTGATGAGGCCAGCATGGTAGAGCTGGCTCACCGCCCGGGCCAGGATGGCTTCGGGTTGAAGCACTGTCATTCACCTCCCCACGGCATCTCAAGATACATCTGGTCAAGAATAACCCATTCAGGCTCTCCTTGCACGAATTCTCCCAGCTGCCGGGCAAGCCGCCCGTGGACGGTGACCGGGGCCGTGAAGATAATGGCTACCTCGGTGGTGAAATCAGACCCTTCAACGTGCACTGGCTGTAGGTTGGAAAGCAGGTTCATGGCACTTCCATACAGGCTATAGGGTACCATCCAGCGATAACGACGCGAACGCACCTTAAGGGCTTTGGGCGCTTTGGCCAAAGCTTCGGCGGCTGCCTTGGTGTAGGCACGGACCAAGCCGGAAGCACCCAGCAGAGTACCTCCAAAGTAGCGGGTGACCACTAGCAAGACGTCCTGCCATTGTGAACGTTCCAGCACACCCATTACGGGTCTGCCCGCTGTACCTGACGGTTCTCCGTCATCGCTCATGCGTTGCAAAACCCATTCTGTGCGCCCCGGCAGCATGGCCAGAGAGTAGGCGTAGACGTGATGAGACGCTTCAGGTTCGCTCTCCCGCACGCGAGTCAAACGTTCCTCCGCCGCCCGGGGACTGGTGATGGGGCTGGCCCTACCGATGAAGCGAGACTTCTTCATCACGATCTCCACGGTTGCTTCCGCAGAAAGTATCGGATACGTGTCCATGGTTTCCTCCCCCTGGAAAGATACACACACTTTGGTGTATGATACACTCAGATCGATTCTTGTCTCCTCGAGGTGATACTGTGAGCACTCTTACCGTATGTCTGGGAGATTCACTGACCTACGGGTACCCCTACGGTCCCGCTGCATCCTGGGTGCAAGCCACCGCAGAACAGAGCGGGCAGCGCCTAGTCAATGCCGGGCAAAATGGTGCCACCGGTCCCGAACTCATCAACGGTTTCGCCCGGCATGTGCTGGCGCACCAACCCGACTATGTCATCATTGGCACCGGGACCAATGAAGCTTTGCGACGAGAGTGTCCCTCTTCATATGAAAAGAGCATAGAAACCTTACAGGCGCTGGCAACACGGCACGGTATCGTCCCCATCCTCATCGTGCCCATACCCCTCTTGACGCCCGAAGAAGAAACGCTTGGTAAGCTACGCGAGCTCATCCGGCAACAGCCTTGCGCCACCCTTGACTTCTATCAACCGTTTTTGGAAGCGTCGACGGGTAAACCCGACGGGCGCTGGTACAGCGATCTTGTACACCCCAACCGCAGAGGCTATCGGCGGCTGGCCCAGGCCACTCTTACGCACCGCTTCTGGTCCTAATTCACGGCTTCTGGCGATCGGGGTCTTGGTAAACGGCCAACCGGTAACCGTCATCCTCCTTAGACAGCCCGAATATGAATCCATGTTGCTTCAACGTCTGGTTGAGAAATGTCACCAGACGGGCCACATCCCCGGTCGAGGAAAACTTCATCTCGCCCAGAAGGGGAAGTTTTTGGGGTAGATCATGCTTCATACCTGGCCATCCTCACTTTGATCATCATGTCCTCCCAGAACCTTGTCCAGGGCCCGTTCAATGCGACCGAAGGCATCCTCCCAACTGCTGCGCTCATTGAACATGTGAACCTCACCTGGATAGTAGTACGCTTCGAAATCTTTGCCCATTCGCATGCAGTCTTGCACAATGCGGTCCATCTGACCGATGTCCACGTTCACATCAGCGGTCCCATGAAAGTTGTAGAGTGGCACCTTGAGATTCTCCGCGAAGTGGCAGGGAGAAGCCTGATAGTGCAGTTCGGGACTTACGTCGGGTTCTCCGCCCAGGTAATGGGTGAGCTGCTCACCATACATGCCCCGGCGTCGCAAAGCCCACTCGTGAGCCTGCGCTATATCCCAGAGACCGGCGATGTTGATACCCATACTAAACTCGTCGGGATACTGGGTGAGAGCATGAAGGGTCAACCACCCTCCGTAGCTGAGGCCCCACACCCCCACCCGGGCCGGGTCCACATAAGGGAGGGACTTGAGAAAGCGTCCGGCGTTTATCACATCGGCCACATCATCCACTCCGATCTTGCGGTTGAGACCATGCCTGAATGAACGCCCGTAGCCGATGCCACCACGGAAGTTCACGTGCAAAGAGACATACCCCCGGTGAGCCAAATACTGGTGATAGGCGTAAAAGAGCGCGTAGGGATACAACTGATGCCAGCCATAACGCATCTGGCGGATGGGACCACCGTGGAGCCAAACCAGCGCCGGATACTTTTGGCTCTCATCAAAGTCCACCGGCTTGATCAGCATGCCACAAATGTCCAGTTGGCCCGCTGAAGTGAAGTGGACTTCCTCTGGTACGGAAACAGCTTTGACATGCCAGGCGGCGGGCAGAGAATCAGTGAGCTGACGCGGCGTGCTCGAGGAGTCCTCCAGCACCCAGAGGTCGGCGCACCGCTGGGGATCACAATGGAGGAAGGCAATGTGCTTCCCGTCAGGCGAGACCTTGGCCCCCAGGTTCGTCCCCGAGAACGCAGTCAACTGTTGCATCCTTTGACTCTGTGTATCCACCATGAAAAGTTGTCGCTCGACCTGACCGGCGCGGTTGGAGGAAAAAAGCACCCGGCGCGAATCGGGCATCCAGACGGGCTTGTCCTGAGCATCACCGGCATCCTCATGGTCGCCCGAGGTCAGGGGCTGCAGGGGACCCCCCTGCACTGACTGTAAATAGAGATGAGCCCAGCCCTCGGTCTCCAACACGTAAAGAAGGCTCTCACCATCCGGCGACGGGTGCACCGAACTGAAGAACAAGGGGCCCTCTGGGGTGCTCTCATCACGGTGGAGGTGTTCGACTTGTTGGGAAATCAGATCCAACCGATAATAGTCGCGAACCAGGTTGTACTGGCGTATCACCTCGAACACCAGCGTCCTATCATCCACCCATTGTGGCTTCACGGGTACCTCGGCATCGCGAGCACGCCAAATGCACTGCCCGGTCCGAGCGACGACACCGGTCTGCCAGCGCTTCTCCCCGTCCAAGAAGGAGAAGGCGATGTGTTCACCATCAGGAGCCCAACGAAACGCTTGACTGCTATACTCTTGTACAGCATGACCGGGCCATTGAATCGTCTCAAGCTGACCGGACACGTGCTGAAGCCAAAGAACACCATCACGGAGGTAGGCCAGGACTTCGCCGTCAGGAGACCAGGCCGGCTGGCTCGACGGCCGGTGCGTAGCGGCCAAACGAGTGATACGGGGACCGGCTGGCTCCAGGCGGCATTGCCAGAGATCGTCATCCTGAATGAAGGTCAGGTGTCGCCCCCCGGGATGCCAGCAGAAATCGCTCACGGCATCGTCCGCTTGCGT
>SLSY01000146.1 GCA_007130145.1 Bacillota bacterium | reverse complement strand
GTGCTGACCGCCCTGGTTGCTTTCTGGACTCCTCTTTACAACCTCATGTTCATGACGCTCCTGCAGTTCCCCACCGAAGTGGCTCAAGCGGCGCGACCTGCTCTCATGGTGCTCATACTCTGGCCTGGCCTCATCGGCATCCGGCGCTTTTATCAGGGGATACTCATACGTTTTGGAAATACTCGCATCGTGGGCTTGGGAACGGTCGGCCGTCTGGCCACCATGATCTTTACCTTGCTCATGGGGATTTGGTTCTTTCCCGAACACGGAGTTCTGGTCGGTGGCGTGGCGTTGGCATCAGGTGTTTTCGCCGATACGACCATCGCCGTCATCTCTGCCCGGCGACTTCTGATCACCGGCGCACTGCGGCAAGAAACTGAGCCAACGCCGGAGGCGGCCAAGGACATTCGCGCCTTTTCCCGTTTCTTCTTGCCTCTTGCCATCACCAGCACCTTGCGCATCATTGCTCGTCCCTTGCTATTGAGCGGAATCGCCCGCAGCTATCTGCCGATGTTGCCACTGGCTGCCTTCCCGGTGGCTCTGGGCACCACACAACTGGCGGCCGGTCACTTGCAGATGATACAACAAGTGGTGGTAGCCAAGGTTCGCGATGGGACGAGTTTCCGCGTAGTTACGCGTTTTACCTATCTGGTGGCTGGAGGCAGTTCGGCCCTGCTGGCCCTCATCGCTCTCTCCCCGCTGAGCAACCTGTATCACGGGACCATCATTGGCTTGACCGGACCCATGTTGGGAATGGCCAACATGGCTCTCTTGCTCTTGGTCTTTATGCCTCTTCTGACGGGCCTGCAAGCCTACCACCAAGGTCTTTTGATTCGGGTGGGACGTACCATTCCTGTGAACATTGCGGCCTTGATGAACGTGCTGCTCCTGGTGACAACCGTCAATGTGGTTGCTGTCAACACCCAGTGGCCCGGCCATCTCATTGCCGCTGTCGTTCTTCCCCTGGCTCTGGCCATAGAGGTCTTGCTTCTCCGTTACTGGACCAAGCCGGTGGTGTGGGAGCTTGCAACCGGTACTCCCAAGCGCAAAAAAACCGACGCAGAGCATCCCATCTGAGGACCACTTGGTCGCTCGAGTTGATGTTTTCTCTACTCACACCTGGTTTGCTTGCACGCGGGGTTGGATCTGGTTGACCGGGTGCAGGTATTCAATGCGTCGTGCCACCTTTTCGGCCATGGTCTGGCCAAATACCATCTTCACGAGATAAAGGGCCAAGTCTATACCGGAGGTCACCCCGGCGGCACAGATAACATTGCCGCTCTGCGTCAACCGGTCCCTGGCGATATCCACCTCCGAATAGGAAGCAAGCTCATGGAAGGCGCTATGATGCGTGGTGGCAATCCTGCCGCACAAAAGACCAGCTCTTGCCAGTATGAAGGTACCGGTACACACCGAAGCCAGGTAGGTGAGATTCTCATATTGCCTACGAACAAAATCCAGAGTCGCTTGCTCTAACATCTGCCTCTGCCGCCCGGACCCGCCCGGGATGATCAGTATATCCAGTTGCGGGCACTCTTGCAGCAAGAGATCAGGCAACACCCGCATGCCGTTAACCGCCCTAATAGGGGAATGAGTTCCCACCAGTTTCACGTCGAGGCTCCCCGGTGCCACGTGGTTAACGCTGGATAAAACTTCCCAGGGACCGACAAAATCTAGTTCTTCCACATCATCAAAGATCAAAATGCCCACCTGCACGGCGAACACCTCCCTCAGATAGGATTCTACTGGCGAAAAGACAAAAGGGCACCGGTGGGAAAGAAACTATCTCATACGACAAGTTGAATCCATCTTGGGCAAACAGCGTCCGCAAGACTTGGACCACAGCCGCTCTGCCGCGCTGTTTGCTGTGGCAGATGGCTAAATCAGATACACCTCTTCTTGCCTCTGATTCAGGTAGCGGGGACTTTTTCCGGTCAGAGCGATGTCCTCCTCCATCATGAGACGCACCGTCTGACCACCCCAGGCAGCGATGGTCCCCGTCACTTCCACCCCCACCGAATAACAGGTATCGTCAAAGAGCGGATAGTCACCGAGTCCTGCCGGTACTTGTTGCTGCCCGGTCATCCCGATGATGCTACCGGCCGCATGGCCATGAAAGCCCAGAGGGTGTGTGTAGATGACAGCCCCCGCAATGCCTCGGGCCTGGGCGGCTCGCAGCGAACAATCCAGAACTTCATTGCCGGTGCGTCCCACGTTAAACTCCTGCAGATGGAGATCCTGAAGCAGCAAGCCGCGTTCGAAGAGCTCCTGCAACTCGGCCGGCCATTGCGTTTCATCCCGATGCAGCACATAGGCTTGATGCTTGGTGTCGGTCGCCAGACCTAAATAGTGAATGCCAAAATCACAAGTGATGAGATCACCGGGCAAAATGATCTCATTTCCATGCAGCATGCCTTGAACCCCACATCTTTGCAAGCTCACCGAAGGTTGAAACCAGGTAGTAAGCCGGCCGTCCAACACGGCTTCCCGGAACCACCAAACCACATCGGCTGCCGTGGTGATGCCGGGGTGAATCACCTGTGAAGAAAAGGCCTCGGCGATCAGTTCATGCGCCATGCGCACAATGCCATCATAGGCAGACAATTCTTCGCTCAAACGCCGTTCCAACCAGCCCACGGCCAGGCGCTGGTCACTGGCGAGGCGCTCGCTATGCGCCGTACCCAGGGCTTCTACCAGGTGCTGGTGATCGCTACAGGTCAAACCGTCGGCCAGAGCCCAAGCGCTGGACATGTTGACGGCGATGCGCTCAGGGTCCCGTTCCTTTACCAACCGTGCCAGACAACTCCACTCATCTTCGTGGCGGTGATCCCAGATGTTTGGGTAAATGGGGAGAAGCTCGGATGCGTGAGACCCGCGCGTTAGCGTCAAACGCTCGACACTACCTGCCTTATCCCGGCAAAAGACCAGTATGGTTCTAAACCACGAGGCATGAAACATGCTGGGAGGAAGCATGGTCAGCAAGACCGGGTCTTCGTTGTTCTCCCTACCCGTGATGATCCACATGTCCACCTCCTCACGCTGCATCAACTCACCAATGATCGTATCTAGGCGCCGAATCAACCAGTGCTCTTGGATGGAGGCACGCGCACGCAACGGCAATACCTGGTCTGGCACAGAGAATCTCTCTCTCCTTTGTTGTCTTGCCTCTCTCATTGAATGGAAAGCCCCCCATCAATAACCAAAAGCGATCCGGTCATATAGGCTGACTCATCCGACGCTACGTAGAGCGCCAGGCCAGCTACATCCTCGGGCGTACCGATGCGGTTCACTGACATGCGCGATATGTAGTATTCTCTTTTCTCAGCCGGGATGGGCATGTTCAGAGGCGTTTCAATGACCCCGGGGCAGATGGCATTCGCGGTAATGCCAAACGGGCCCAACTCCACCGCCATGGAGCGCGTGATCATGACCACGCCTCCTTTGGAAGCACAATACGAGAACTCGCGATTGGCCCAAAAGGAATTGATCGAGGCGATGGTAATGATACGGCCGCCTCGTTGTGCCTTGATCATGTGTTGAGCGGCCGCTTGTGCCGGGAGATAGGTTCCCTTCAAATTGATATCAATGACCCTATCCCAGGTCTCTTCATCTATTTCTAGAAACGGCGTATCCCCCGCAATGCCAGCAGCCGTCACCAGAATGTCAAGACCGCCCATCTGAGCCACCGTCGTATCCATGGCCTCATTCACCTGCTTAGAACAGCGAACGTCCACCCGGCATGTGAGTGGCTCACTTCCCGTCCGCTGCGCGATCTTGTCTGCCGCAGCATCCATGGCCTGCTGGTTGATATCAAGCAAACTCACCCGTGCTCCGGCCTTGGCCAAGCGACAGGCAATGGCTTCGCCAATGCCCGAACCTCCCCCGGTAACCGCTGCCACTTTTCCCTTTAAGTCCACGTATATTCCTCCTTATATTGGTTGCCCGCTGACATAACAAGGACAGACGAGCCCCCAGAAAAACCATGGCATTGGGAACCGAAAGACCCGTCTTTCACACTAGCTTGAGGCCGGGCGATAGGCTCATGCCGAACGCTCAAATCAGCGCGGCCCGCTAAAACCCGCCCGGGGCCGCCTTTGTCAGCTTCCTTTCGTCTGTGAGCTACCGTCCCTACCGGCCCCATCAAACGCTAGGGTCAAGCCCACGGGGCAGTGATCCGAGCCCTGTATCTCAGGAAGAATGAAGGCATCCTTTATCGCCGAGCGCAGGTTTTCGGTAACGAAGAAGTAGTCAATCCGCCAACCGATATTGCGCCGGCGGGCCCGGGTCCGCATATCCCACCAAGTATAGTGGCCCCCATCCTGTTCAAATAACCGGAACGTGTCCAGAAAACCCGACGCCACCAAACGATCGACCCAGGCCCTTTCCTCGGGAAGAAAGCCCGATACCGTTCGGTTATCGTCGGGGCGGGCCAAGTCAATTTCACCATGAGCCGTGTTCACATCACCACAGAGCACAATAGACTCTCCCCGGGCAATGCGGGGCGTGAGATGGGCGAGAAAGGATTCATAGAAGCCGAGCTTATAGTCAAGGCGCTCTGGGCTGGCTCCACCATTGGGAAAATAGACGTTGAACAGGGTGAACTCATCGTAATAGGCGATGAGAACCCGTCCCTCATCGTCAAAGCGCTCATCCCCAAAGCTCCTTTCGACCTTATGGGGACGGGGCCGGGAGTAGATCGCGACCCCGCTGTAGCCCTTACGTTCTGCCGACGCATAGTAGGTGTGGTATCCCTCCACTTCCTGCCATGAGGGAGGCAATTGCTCACGTTGGGCCTTGGTTTCTTGCAAACACATGATGTCGGGATTCTGCTCTCCGAGCCACTCCGAGAACCCTTTCTTTAGCATGGCTCGTAGGCCGTTGACATTCCATGATAATAGATGCATATACCTCGTACTCCCTCCCGAACGGCTCTTTGCTCTGCCATTGCTTTTCGTGTCGTGGCGCGGGATTCCTCCCGCTACGCTTTGGCCAAACAATTCGGTCAAATACAGGAGGGGTCTTGCCCACGGCCAGAAGCGAACCCGAGCTGGGTCGAGATGTTCGGGGAAACTCATGTAGCAAAGTCCTTCTATCCCAATACAACGGTTCTGGCCGGTCAGATCTTCAAGGTTGCGCTGGTTTCTTCATGCTCGTCGCCCTCATCTCCCAGCTGGTGGGCCTACCTCTTGCCGCTCTCATTGTGAACGATGGCGCCACTCCCAGCTATGGGGGTGAGGGGCTCTGACTGGTGAGGATTGGGGCCCTCCTTCTCACTCGAGACACCGACACTATGCATTAAACAAGTGACGGGGCCACGGCTTTTGCACCACCCACTGCCAGTTCCTCATGGTGGATACTGTAGTGAACCCCCATCCGGGCTACTGATGATGACGTAATCTTGCGCATCATGAATGCATGGGGGGAATGGTCCGGTCATGTTGCTCTGACCACTTCGTCGCGCAATGCTCTGCGACATCGGTATGAGCGCGGCGTTTCTTAGGTCTGTGGTCGCTCTCTTACCCCTGCGCTAGAGCAGCGGCCCGTATAACCGGATGTGTGTATCGGTGAGCACCCGCGAAAATCCTAGTGCAGCCAGGAGAGTAAACGGCCAGCCCCTGCTCCTTCCCATGGCCACCATATGGTACGATAACCCGGTCGCATGTCTGAACATGACGCTCTCAGCCAGCCAGAGTGAGAATGAGGTCATGCAAGCATGCTGCCACTTGGACCAGACGCTCGGGGCATACCTGTTCCACGGTGTCGCGGACCGTATGTGCCACCGCAAGCATCTCCTCTATGGGCTCGGAGGTGACGGCCAATGCAGGGACGCCCTGTTGCACAAACATCATGTGGTCTCCTTGATACCAGTTCTCTCCCATCACACTGCTGCCATGTGAGGCAATCGTGTCAGCAAAGATCTCACTCCAATCCTCAGGCCATTGGTAGACGGAGTAAGCACTGGCTCTACCCTGATAGCCAGGCCCATCCACATTCAGGGCCAAGAGGATGGCGGACAAATCCTTGCCATGTCTTTCAAGATATGTTACCTGGCCCGGCACCGCATAATGCTCCTCACCATTGAATGCTACCAGTTCCACGCACGGTGGGCCGGAGTATCCCTGGAGCTTGTCTGCCAGCAAACATAAGACGACCAGACCAGCTGCATTGTCCAGTGCTCCGGGCGTATCCAACTTGGTGTCCATATGAGCGCACACCACGATCTTCTTGCCCCCGCCTCTGTCGCCCCAAGAACCCACCACGTTGGCTGCCACGGCATGGATGCGCTCGGTATCAATGGTGAGTTCTACGGTCTTCCCCACCTCTTGGGCCAACTCTTCTCCTTCTTCGCTGGTGAGATAGGCGGAGGGAAGCAGGAAGTCACCATCCTCAATGAGAGGAAAGGGGTAGACGCCGCCCGCCATGTAAGGGTCACGCCCGGTGGCGGCCACAACGGCGGCGAATCCACGGCCTTCCAGCAGGTTGGTGATCTCCTGGTGCATCGCATCTTGAAAGAAAGGGAACCTCTTGGGCATCAGCTGATGACGTGTGAGTTCACCATCCAAAAGAACGATGCGCCCGGCACCATCCATTCTGCGCAGTTCCTGCGTGCTACTGGCTCGCACCAGCGGCGTCTTGAGCCGGCAGGCATGGGAATAGGGACTAATGTGAGCCGAAAACAACCTATCCCCTGAGCACAAGCGCATGTCGTGGCGCTGCCAGCGGAAACAAGGAAACTCTTGACGGGATACCAAACACCCCGCCGCTTCCCATTGCGCCGCAACCTTCTCTGTCACTCTCTGGTTGGCCGCACTGGCCACCTGTCGACCTCCGGCATCGTCCGAAAATGCCTCCAGCAGCATGCGCGCCTTTTTCTCTGCATCCATGTGGCCAAGCCTCCTTTATAACCCCAGCAATGGACCTTAGCATAAGGCGTCGTTTCACTGCAGGGAACACGCCGTAGCGGTAGAAGTATACCATCCTAAGAACAGGTTAACACACTGAGAATGATGAGTGGGTGATTCTGTGCCCAGCGGAGCGGAATACCAAAGCGGATGGTTGGCGGCCGCAACGCTCTTCATGGTACTATTCTTGGTAGCATGGGGAAGATTTCGCCTTGAACTCATCGCCTTGAGCGGAATCTTCTTTCTTGGCGTAACCGGCACTGTGCCTCATGCTCTGTTGCTTTCAGGCTTCTCTCATCCGGCCCTCGTAACCATGGCCGCTGTCTTCGTCATGAGCCGGGCCATTGTTGATTCGGGCCTGCTGGCGGGATTGGGTCTGGCACTGGCCCATAGGGTGCACACACCTCACGGGCAGATCCTGTCACTGGCTTTGGTCACCGCAATGCTATCCGCCTTCATGAACAACGTTGGAGCGCTGGGCCTTATACTCCCTACGGGTTTGCGCATGGCGCGCCGCCTGAGCTTGTCCCCGGGCACCTTTGGGATGCCATTGGCGTTTGCTTCCATCATCGGCGGCAGCATGACCATGGTGGGGACCGGGCCCAATTTGCTCATTGCCAACCTGCGGGGGACCGAGCTAGGCGAGCCGTTTGGCATGTTTGACTTCCTCCCCATTGGGTTACCCTTGTTGCTCACAGCCACTGTGCTTTGGATCATTTGCAAATCATGCGGCATCGTCGGCGAAGAGCAAGGCCCCCCGCCATCCGATCCTATCGAGACGAATTCTGTGGCCTCTCGGGCCACATCCACATGGAAACGGGGAATAACGTTGGCCGTCGTCCTCTTCGCTATCGTGAGCGTGAGCTCGGGATGGCTTTCATCGGCATGGGGGTTTGGCTCGGCGGCTCTGCTGCTGGTGCTGCTGAATGTCACCTCCATCGAGGCGGCGCACGAAAGCTTGGACGTACCCATATTGCTCTTTATCGGCGCCATGATTGGCCTAGCCAACGCTCTTTCCTCGTCAGCGGTTTTTGAGAAGCTGCAATACTGGGTCATGCCGCTGGTTTCCGTTCTCCCTCC
>SLSY01000113.1 GCA_007130145.1 Bacillota bacterium | reverse complement strand
GGCTATGAATCCGCCTACTGCTCCTAATGCCTTGCTTAAGGTGCCGGCCACGATATCCACTTGTCCCTCCACGTCATGGTGCTCAGGTGTACCACGGCCGTTTCGACCGATGACACCAGTGGCGTGAGCCTCATCGATCATAAGCCGAGCCCCGTGCCGATGACAGATCTCGATAAGTTCCGGCAAGGGCGCTATATCTCCATCCATGCTGAATACGCCGTCAACAACAACCATCCTGCCCTGATACTGATCTTGGGTGCGGTCTAGCAACCGATCAAGGGATGTCATCTTCAGGTGAGGAAAGCCCTTGGCAGTCGCGCCTGAAAGGCGGCACCCATCTATGATGCTGGCGTGATTCAGACTATCGTTGAGGAGCAGATCACCACTGCGAGCCAGTCCTGCGATGGCCCCGACGTTGGAAGAATAGCCCGAAGAAAAGACGATGGCATCTTCGCAACCCTTGAATGCGGCGAGCCGCGCTTCCAGTTCTCGGTGTATCTTCAAGGTGCCGGCCAACAGAGGCACGCTGCCAGCTCCGATTCCATATTCCTCCAGGGCCCTTTGACCTGCTTCCACCACGCGAGGATGACTGGTCAGCCCCAAATAGTTATTGGAAGCGAGCATGATCATCTCGCGTTCGCGACCGCTATCTTCGTCGCGAACCACCACACGGTTCTCACAGCTTTTCACAAGTGTGCGCCGGTAGAGATAGTGGCCCTTTCTCTTGGTTTCCTCCACATAGGGATGGAAGGCCCGGGCTTTGGCGAATATATCCTTGTCATCCAGTTGATAAAAGTCAGCTAAGCTGGTTTCGCGCGGTCTCTTTCTATTGCTCCGCTTGACGGCGGAATCCACACGCATCATCTCCCTGTTCGGCGTTGCTCCTAGTGTGCACAAAAGTGTGCATAGTATAATTCTATCTTCACCGGTTTTTTCCTCTTGCGTTCGCGTGAAAACAAGGGTGCGAATGCAAATACTAGCCATTATGAGAATTGAACACTACAGGTATGTATACTTTGAACCACAGGCTCTTGACTACCCGTTGGGCAAAGAACTCTATCGGGAGTTCTCTGGACGGGATGATGTTGAGGTTCGCTATACCACCTCACACAACCGGGTCACAGGACTTGTGACAGCGCCGCCCCAGCGGGCGTTTGCCGCTGCCAAGCGCACCTTGGTCGTGGGAGTCAAGAGGTCGTTGGAGTTTTCTTCTTGCCGTCCTTCAGCCCACTACCAGCTGCCACTGGCAACAGGATGCCCCGGGATGTGCCGCTATTGCTATCTCCATACCACGCTGGGTCACCGTCCCTATGTACGAGTATACGTCAACCGTGATGCCATCCTAAAACGAGTCTGCGAATACATTCGAGAGCGCAGTCCCAAGCTGACGGTGTTTGAAGGAGCGGCTACTTCCGATCCCCTAGCAGTAGAACCTCTGACCGGGTCGTTGGCGTTGGCCATCGAGTTTTTTGCCCAACAGCCTTTGGGACGTTTTCGCTTCACCACCAAATACGCGTATCTACAGGGACTCTTGAGGTTGGAGCATGGCGGGCATACCCGCATTCGCTTTAGCATCAATGCCCAGCGCTACATCGAGCGATTCGAGACAGGCACGTTGCCTTTGGACCAGCGCTTGCATGCATGCCGGCGCACGGGCGAAGCAGGCTATCCAGTGGGGATCATGGTTGCTCCCATTTTTCTGGACAAGGGATGGCAAAAGGAATATCATGAGCTCATCAAGAAGGTTGCTCTGGTATGCGGGGATCTGCCTGATCTGACCGTAGAGTTGATTACTCACCGATACACCAAGAGAGCCCGCAAAAACATTGAAGCGATGTTCCCCGAGCACGGCTTGCCCATGGATGATGCGGTCAGAAGTTTCAAATACGGTCAGTTCGGTTACGGGAAGTATGTGTATCCGGGGCAACGACTCAAAGAAGCCGAGCGACAGTTTGCGGATTGGTGCGGTGAACATCTGCCCCACAGCAGAATTGACTATCTGGTCTAGTATCTTCAGCTAGAGGTGCGGAGGTCGGAAGTGTGCAGGAGTTATTGGATAATCGGATACTCATGGCCAGTTTTTCCGCTTGGTTTGTGGCCCAGCTATTGAAGTTCTTGGGGACGTTGCTTCTTTGCGGGCGAATTGATCTCACGCGTTTGGTGGGAGCAGGGGGGATGCCCAGTGCTCACTCAGCTTTGGTAACTGCCTTGGCCGTGGCCACCGGACGAACCACCGGTTTTAGTTCGCCACTCTTTGCCGTGGCGGTCGTATTGGCCGGCATTGTCATGTATGATGCCACCGGTGTGAGACAGGCGGTGGGCAATCAGGCAGAAGTACTCAATCGCATCGTAGATGATCTCTACCATGACGGTAGTATCCGAGAGGAGCGTTTACGGGAATTACTGGGTCATACACAGGTAGAAGTATTGGTTGGCTGTGTGCTGGGCATAGCGTTCGCCCTGGTGCTGACCTGACCCATGATCGTGATCCCTCGAGGGCAGCCTGCACGTTCGAGCCAGAGGGTTTGCGTCTTTTGATACATGGCTTCGGACGCCGTGCTTCGCATCATGGCGAGAGCACCCTCGCCACGGATGAGTCTTTCGTGAGGCTTAGCGGATAGGTTGGCGGAAAAAGAGGGCGTTACAAAGATGGATATTTGTGCTAAAATTGAGATAGCCTTCGGGGCCGGGTGAAATTCCCTACCGGTGGTGATGCCCTGTTTCCAGGGACGAGCCCATCAGCCCCAGCAGTTGATTCCGGTGAGAATCCGGAGCCGCCAGTACAGTCTGAATGGGAGGAGGCTTAAGTGCTTTAGGCAATGTGTGTCGCCGTGCATTGCGCGAAGCATGAAAGGCCCTGTATGGCAGGGCCTTTTTAGATCCCCGAGGCAGAGAGGAGAATCTTTGCATGCAACAACGGAGTGAGACGTTGCGGTTGGTGTTGGGGGCGGTGTTCATCGCGTTGGTCGCTCTGGCTACTATGGTCATTCAGATCCCCATCCCGCAAGCCGGAGGATATCTCAACATCGGAGATACCATGATCTTTGTGGCTGCTCTTTTGCTCGGGCCGGTGGGAGGAGCAGTTGCGGGGGGCATTGGTTCAGCCCTTGCTGACTTTCTCAATCCCATCTATGCTTACTGGGCCCCTTGGACATTGGTTGTCAAGGGCATTGAGGGCCTCTTGGTGGGGTCTTTGGGCTACGGAGTTTACCAGAAATACGGACGGGTGACGCCCAGGGTTTACCTGAGTATGGGTGTGGGCGCCTTGTGGATGGTTGTTGGCTACTATTTTGCCAGCAGCATTCTTTATGGCTTCTCTGTCGCGCTGGTCCATGTGCCCATGAACCTGCTGCAAGGTGTTGTGAGCGTAGTTCTGGCCGGACTGGTTCTCGGATTCTTGCGTCACGTACGTTCTTGATTTAAGCGTTAATCTGGGGGCACCGATCACACGGTGCCCTTTCTTATGTTTGGATGGCAACCAAGCTATGCTGCGCGCTCCGGTTTCATGAGTGGTACCAAGGGTTTGACGTGACGGCCGGTATCGGGTCAAACAACCAGGTTCTGTCCCCATTCTCTTGTTTGCGTGATGTACTACATACCATTATACTGATAGAGAACAACACCAATCGGGGGGAATCGGGATCGATGTCGTTGCGAAGAGACATTGCCACCGTGTTCGAGAGAGATCCAGCCGCACGCTCTCTTTGGGAGGTTCTCATTTGCTATCCGGGGCTGCACGCTCTGTACCTCCATCGGATGGCTCACTGGTTGTACAGGCGCAGACGGTTCTTTCTGGCACGTCTGGTTTCTCACTTTAACCGCCTGGTGACCGCAATTGAAATACACCCTGGTGCCCAGATTGGACCGGGATTTTTCATCGATCATGGCGCAGGCGTTGTCATTGGCGAGACAACCATCATTGGCGAAGATGTCACAATCTACCAGGGGGTTGTCTTAGGGGGAACCGGTAAGGAAAAGGGGAAACGCCATCCGACTATAGGTGATAGAGTGGTAATCAGTGCCGGAGCCATGGTCTTGGGCAACATCTCCATTGAAGAAGACTGCAAGATTGGGGCAGGGGCGGTTGTTATTAACTCTGTTCCTCCTGGTTGTACTGTTGTTGGTGTTCCGGGTCAGGTTGTCAAGCAAGATGGCGACCGCGTTTTCAATCTTGATCATGGGGACTTGCCTGACCCGGTCGAGGCGCGACTACGCCAGCTGGAGGCACGGTTACGACAGTTGGAACGCATGAACCAAGAGTAGCCAAGGTAGGGAGGATTCTGTATGCACGAAGAGCTGGCGCCCCTTCTCAGATTTGATGTCACAGAACAGCAAGACGGCGTGACCTTGCGCGATGTCTTGCGACGTGACTATGGTTGCTCGCGTACGCTTTTGTCGCGGATACGACAAGACGGTGTCATTGCCATTAACGGCCAGGAAGCGATGATGTGGCACCTTTTGAGTCAGGGTGATGAGGTCGAGATCTTATTGCCAGAACGCGCATCACCCGGTGTGGTGCCCGAGAATATTCCGATAGAAGTCATCTATGAGGATGATGATTTGCTCATCTTAGATAAGCAACCGGGCATTGTCGTGCATCCAACCAAAGGTTACCCCCGGGGCACATTGGCCAATGCCATTGCTTACTACTGGCGCCAGCAGGACCTTAATATTACGGTTCGCCCCATCCATCGTTTGGATCGAGAAACGTCCGGCCTCATTTTGTTCGCCAAGAATGCCTACACCGATCAGCATTTATCGGACCAGGCCACCTCGGGAAGGATGAAGAAGTTTTATTGGGCCATCACGGAGGGAGCGATTCAGCCGCCCAGCGGTGTCATCGACCTTCGCATTGGGATTGCAGCCTGTCCTGATCTGCGAGAGGTATCGCCTAAGGGCAGGGTAGCAGTAACAAAATATGCCACGCTTGAGGATTGGTCGGATTATGCGCTGTTGGAGGTGGAACTGTTGACAGGGCGAACCCATCAGATCCGTGCCCATCTCTCCTACTTAGGTCATCCACTTTTATCTGATACTCGCTATGGTGCCAGTCCCACCCCGCTCATGGAACGGGTGGCGTTGCATGCCAAAAGGCTTTCCTTCTATCATCCACTGCGTAAAGAACGCCTGACCTTCGAGGCAGAGCCGCACCCTGATATGCAGCAGGCCATCGATGCACTAAAAGAGAAAAGTGGCGGTAAGAGGCCAGGCATCAAGTAGGATCATACGGTTGGGATGCCCATGACTTCGCCGTTTCTTCCAGAAGCGAGCCGGAAATATTGCGGCCGGTGATCACTAAGACGACCGTCTTCCCCTTCGCTGCAACGCCCTCGTTTAGCACTGCTGCCAGGGGAGCGGCTGCTGCAGGCTCAGCTACAATGCCTGCCCCGAGAAGGAACGCCATGGCCCGTCTTATGTCTGCATCACTAACTGCCAGAACGTTACCGGCATAGGACTGAATCACCCACAAGTTGGCTGCTCCGGGCCGGAGGGTGGCGATGCCGTCAGCGATGGTGTCCGCATGGGTAAGAGACACCAGCTTCTGTGCCTTTAGTGATGCTACCATGGAGGCAGCTCCTTGGGCTTGTACCCCCCACAAGCGCATGTGATCCGGTAGCGCCAGCATGAGACCGGCCATTAGCCCCCCGCCTCCCACGGGAACGAGGATCATGTCAGCCTGGGGAATTTGCTCTTTGAGCTCGCATCCGATGGTGCCTTGTCCTGCGATGATCAAGAAGTGATCGAAACTCGGCGCAAAGAGCAGGTTTCTTTGGGCGGCCAAGCTTTGCGCATGTTCACGAGCCTCATCGTAGACCTCCCCGTGGCAAATGACGTGGGCTCCGTAAGCCCGGGCCTTGGCTTGCTTGACAGCGGGAGCGGTGGAAGGCATGACGACCGTGGCTTCGAGACCGTGCTTTTGACAGGCCAATGCAATGCCCAGGGCGTGGTTGCCGCTGGAAGCTGCTACCACCCCGCGCCTCTCGGCGGCGTGATAACCAACAAAATTCAGCGCCCCGCGGTATTTGAATGCACCGGTATGTTGCAAGGTCTCAAGTTTGAGATGGATGTGCGCGCCCGAAAGACGACTCAACTCTTCGGAGTAGACGAGTGGTGTGTGAACGACCCGCTTACCGATGCGGTGGTAGGCTTCATGAACGTCATCTCGGGTGGGCAGTCGCATCGCTTTGGTGATTCCTCCCTCGTAGGTTTGTTCCGGTGGCATGATCTTTCGCAAGGGCAGAGCCATTCTCCTGTTCGGGGGCAGGCTTCTTTATCAAGGGTGACGAACACTTTCTCGGCAATACATTTATGAAATGAGGGGTTCATGTGCAAGGGTATGTGACAAACACCATGATGCGTCGTGCCTCTGTGCGCCGTTTTCAAGCGCGTCCGGTGGAACCTGCTCTTGTGGAGCGTCTGGTTCGTTTTGGGCAACAGGCGCCCTTCACCGGTCAGATGTATTCCTTTCTAGCCACGGTGGATGGAACGAAGCGAGAGCGGCTCACGGACGTATTCGGCACCTTGGTGCAACGCGCTCCCGTCTTCATGTTGGTCTTGGTGGACTTCAACAAGCTGGACAAATTCATTGCTTATCGCTCTCGTGCCAATCGTGTGGATGATCTGAGCCTCTTGTTTCTGGGTATACAGGATGCTTCTTATGCCGCAGAAAACCTGGTACTGGCCGCCGAAGAGGCGGGTTTGGGTACGTGTTTTCTCGGTGCAGCGCCCTTTGTAGCCCGTGAACTCGTAGAGATATTCAAACTACCGCGTCGTGTCTATCCCTTGGTCGGTCTGGTTCTGGGCTATCCTGAAGAAAGACCGGCCGCACGTCCCCGCATTCCTGTTGAGCACTGTCTTTTCTGGGATGAGTACCATGAGCTGGGAGAGAAAGAGGTAGCCGAAGCCATGGAGGTTATGGATGCGAGCTTGATTCGAGAGGGGTATTATGCAAAATACAACGCAAAGATCCCCGTGGAGGGGACAGAAGACCGGGTGACGCTGGATGAATACGGCTGGAGCGAGCATGTATCGCGTAAATACGGGGAGCGTTCCCGGGATGACTCTCAACTCGTACAGATGCTGCGCGAACAGGGAATTAACTTGGATGGAGGGTGCAAGACTTGACCTACGATTTTGATCGCATTATCGAACGGCAGGGGACCAATAGTACCAAATGGGATCGGTGCACGGCGCTGTTCGGACGGGAAGATGTGCTTCCCATGTGGGTCGCCGACATGGACTTCGCCTGCCCCGAACCAGTGCTCAGAGCCATCAAAGAGCGTACCGACCATCCGACCTACGGGTATTCGTTTCCCCCTGCTTCTCTTTACGAATCCATCATGGCGTGGTATCAAGAGCGCTACGGCTGGAAACTCAATGAGGAATGGATTCTTTTCACGGCAGGTGTGGTCAATGCTCTTTACACGGCGGTGGAAGCCTTCTCCGAGGTGGGAGACCAAATTATCATCCAGTCGCCCGTCTATCCTCCCTTCTTTAGTACGATTCGCAATCTGGGACGGCACGTTCTGAACAACCAGCTACTGGAGGGCGAAAACGGCTACCGCATGGACTGGGACGATTTGGAGAAGAAACTTTCCGGTCACAACGTTCCCCTGATGATCCTGTGCAGCCCGCACAACCCGGTGGGACGGGTATGGAGTAAGGAAGAACTCAGCCGCCTGGCCCAGCTCTGTTTGGACCACAACTGCCTGCTGATTTCCGATGAGATTCATTGTGACTTGCTTTTATGGGACAATCAGCACATAGCCACATCCACCTTGAGCTCCGAAGTCGAGGAAAGAACTATCACCCTCGGAGCGGCCAGCAAGACCTTCAATCTGGCGGGTTTGGCCACATCATACGTTATCATTCCCGATGACGAGCTGAGGAAGAGATTTGTGCGGTGGCGAGCCGGTGATAATCAGGGTAACATGTTTGGGTATATTGCTATGGAAGCAGCATACAGCCAGGGTGGTGATTATCTAAAACAGCTTATGTCCTACTTGGAGGGGAACATGCGCTTTTTTGCCGATAGCCTTGCCGAACGGTTGCCCCAGCTGCGGATGTCTCTTCCTGACGCAACCTATCTGGCATGGGTGGATATGCGCGAACTCGGGCTCTCTGCCCGTCAATTGACACAGTTATTGTGCAACGAGGCCCGTTTGGGCTTGAACGCAGGGGAGATGTTCGGTCCGGGCGGTGAAGGGTTTCAACGGTTCAATTTGGGATGCCCTCGTCGTGTGATTGCCGAAGCGGTGTCGCGTTTAGAAGGTGCTCTCCAGCGCTTTTAGGGGTGGTTTTGTGTCTGGCAAATCTGAGAGTATGGCCGAGTTTTTCGATCACCGGGCCCAGGGATACGATGCGCACATGCGTCATACCCTAGGCGAAGATTTTGTCGACTACTATGAGAGTGTTGCTCGTTCTTTTCATGTTACGGATCAACCGGTGAAGGTGCTTGATCTGGGGGCCGGGACCGGTCTGGAACTGGATGCCCTGTGGAGGCGCGCCCCCCAAGCTCAAGTCACGGCCATCGATGTATCGCCAGGCATGCTCCGGCGTCTTCAGATGAAATACTCGGAGGCTGGCGAGCGACTGACACCGATTGAGGCCGATTACCTACAGTATCCCCTGACTCCTGGTTGGGACTACATTGTGTCGGTGATGAGCCTGCATCACTTACTGCCGGATCTCAAGGGCGCATTCTATCGTCGGTTGTGGGGTGCCCTCAAACCGACCGGACGATTCATTGAGGCCGACTATGTTGTGTCACCCTCTGAAGAAATCCGCATTTTGGAAGCATTGGAAACAGTAGAGGCACCGCTGGATGGAACGTATCATATCGATGTACCGCTCTCTTTACCCAGACAGATACAGCTCTTGGAACAGGCAGGTTTTGTGCGCGTGCGCGTCATGTGGCATCGAAAGGAGGCCGCCATACTGGTCTGCGAGAAGCAGTAGGGACGGTCAGCCCACGATTCTTACGAGGAGGGACAGAAAGTGAAAGTTGATAGCAGCATAGTTTTCTTGTACTACCGGGATCTGCCCCGGGCACTGGCGTTCTACCAGGATGTTTTGGGTCTACAGTTAGAAATAGACCAGGGTTGGTGCAAGATCCTGAGAATGACCCCTACTGCCTCTGTGGGACTGGTGGATGAGACCCGGGGTTCTCTCAAGACGGCTGAGGATAAGCCGGTGATGTTGACGTTGGTCGTGGAGGACGTGGACGCTTGGTATACCAAGGTGAAAGAAGCTGGTGCCGATGTCATTCGGCCACCCCAGCTCATGGAGGAGATTAGCGTGTACGGGTTCTTCTTGCGGGATCCGGAGGGGTATACTTTGGAAATCCAGAAGTTCGTCTAAGCCCAAGAAAATCACCCCCCAGGCTGGGCCTGGGGGGTGATTTGCATCCGCCTCACTTTCCGCCGGTGAACAAGACGGGAACGACGAGTTCCTCCTGGCGAACACCATCTTGCGTCTTGGTGAAGAATATGATGGAGCCCGACAAGTTGGTGGGCATATCCAGGTCCAGCGTAACTTCGAAGTCACCCCATTGCGCGGTACCGGTCGATACTGTTATCTCGTGATGAGCCAGGATCTGGTGGCCATCCTCAATCTCTACCTCAAGACGTCCGTCGGGTACAGCAGCTTTGCCCCGCAAGGTCACACGCTGCGTGAGCAGAGAGCCGGCGCGCGGATGAATGAGCACAGCTCTTTGGCCTTCTTGCATAGGTATGGTGGGCCATTCTTTGGTTTGGCCGTCCACCGTAGTGCGGGCGATGGCATTGACGCTCTCGTTGAAGGTCAGTATGGCGTAAGGATAGATCTCGTCGGTATCTTGGGAACCATCGATGATATCAATCTGAAAGTCGATGATCACGCCGCGTCCGCTCTCCGTCATCCTCTCCATCGATACGGTAACGTCTGCGGTGTCCTGTTTCCCGGCAGCGAAGATGAACACTGTCTTGTCCTGATACTCCAACAGGTAGGCTAGTGGTGTATCCACTCTGGCCAACACTTGGGCCAGCTCGTCAACTTCCACTGAAGGAGCCCCTTCAGTGAATTCCCCCGAAGGATCTTGGGCTTGGGAAGCAAACGCTCCGGCAATGAGCGCTGTCAACTGTCCTTGGTACACATGCTGCTTCCCCCCCTCTTGATAAACCAAATAACCATCGGTTTCGAAATAGTAGAAGGTGGCAGCGCTGGTCTCCAGGCGGTAATCGGCGTCCAGCAGCGCCAGTCGCAGCTGATCACCGTCCTTTTTGGCCACCGCGTCCTTGAAGGCGTCTTCAAAGTCGCTGGTATCTTGCACTGTGACCTGATGCCCTTCTCTGTCGGTTATGGTGAGGTCATCCAGGGATGTGATGTTGGCCACTGCCATAATATCTTTGCTCCGCGAACATCCGGTGATAAGCAGAAAGCCGGCTAGACATAAGACGGCCCATTTCTTCATCAAACTTCCCCCTTCTTTGTCCAAAATTCGCTTTATTTCTCACAAAGCCCTCTTTCCCTATCTTATTTGACGCAAAGAGGTAAGAGAGAGTTCCTCGGGACCCAAAGAAGCACATGCCAAACATAAGCCCTGGTGCCAGAGGAGAGGGGATGGTGCAGCCGCGGGACAATATGAGCTGCTGCGGTGTGCTCGGCGCAAAGGGTCGGCTGAGGAGAAGTAACCGCATGAGAGTCTGAGCATCATCAAGGCCAGACCGGGCCACCGGCGAAGGTAGGCAATGAGCCCCCTGGCACAATCGCCTTCATAACACAGAAGGGATGCTTTGCGTGGTGATGCTGCGGGCAGAAGACCTTCGGCGAGAACCCATCTGTCTTCTTTGAGGGGGACCATGTGGGCATTGACCACATCGTCGCGGCTGATGAAGCTACAGTAGTCATTGCTTATGTTGGCACCGACATGCGCCAAAAGCACACCCAAAAGGCGTAGTCCCGAGCAGACTCCACTTTGACAGTGGGCTATAGCCGCTCCCGGTATGCCCGGGATCAATACGGCGGTGCATCAGTCGACATGAGCGACTCGAAGCCATCGTTTCCAGAAAGGTAGGGGCATGTCTCTCCTTCTACTCCGACCATGAGTGGACCACAGGTGGCCCCCTTCCTAGGGGGCAGGACTTATTACCAGGCGAGACGAAATAGATGAAAACAGCACGTTCTGAGGTGACGTTTCCGTCTTGACTGGTGTCAGTTCTTTCTTCGATATACTTGCTCATGAGAAGCGCCGGCCGCGTGCTCCGGTCCATTCATTGCATCGCTATTTTGGAAAATTTATCCCAGCCATTCCTCGCGCTGCTATCAATGCTTTCACTGAGCCTGGCCAGATGGTTGGCGATCCGTTCATGGGCTCTGGTACGACGGCTGTAGAGACGCGTCTTGCCGGCCGTGAGGGCTGGGGACGGGATCTGAATCCGCTCGCGGTGCGGGTGGCTCGAGCTAAGACGGCGGATTTGGATCTTCATCACCTAGAATCGCTGCTTTCCACGCTGGAGTCGGGCTTGGCAGCAAGCAAGGAGGACGAGATAGAACTCCCGTTTTGCACCAATATGGAGCATTGGTTCAGGCCTGAGGTGGCAAAGGATCTTGCCCTTGTCAAGTCTCTCATCAATGGCTACGAAGCCGAACCGGAACGCAATTTCTTCCTGGTCTGTCTCTCAGCCATCATTCGGGAGGTATCTAATGCTGACCCCCGCCATGTATTCCCTGGCTACAGCAAGCGCATGCGCGAGCTGGATCGCCTGGGCCGCATGGTCGATGTCAGAAGGACTTTCGTGAAGGGGTGCCAACGACGCATTGGTCATTACGCAAAGTTCCGTCAGGCTTGGCCCGCAGCCATGTCGTTAGACCTAAGGGTGGGGGACAGCTGCACAGATGAACTGCCGCCCTGTGATCTGATGGTGACAAATCCTCCCTATTTGGGTTCGATTCGTTACCTTGAGACCATGAAACTGGAGATGTATTGGCTGTCGTTACTGGCTGATAGTGAGGAATATCGGTTGCTGGACCGCCAGCTTCTGGCAAGCGAGCGCTGGTACAAGCAGGAGTACGCACAGCCGATTTCTACCGGTGTGAGTGGGCTCGATGCCATCATCGAGCGCCTGTACCATGAGGGTCACGAGAAAATGGGCTATGTGACGGGCCGCTACTTTTTAATGATCAGCGCGTTCTTGCGCTCCGCTTCGGGGTCTCTTCGTACCGGCGGTCACCTGGTGGTTAAGATGAGCGATAGTTTTGTGCGCATTGTGACGGTGCCAGCGCATGAATATTGGATACAGCTGGCCGCTGAGCACGGTTTGGATGTGGTAGCATGCCGGACGGATGACTACCACTCACGCAGTCTGTTGACCAAACGCAACTCGTTTAGCCGCATGCTTCCCCATGATTATCTATTGGTGTTCAGGCGCGATTGAAGACGAGATTGACTGGCGATGATGACGACTTCCCGCACAGGTTTTTCCCCTTTGCCCATGGATGAGTGACGGCGGTCAATGTTCCGTTGCCTGACACGGTGATAATGACTGCGGGCCAAAGAGTGCAAACGGTCCAGGGGCAAGAGACCACGAGCAGAGTAACTGATGACCAGGGGAAGGTCGGCTTTAGCCCATACCGATAGAATGCGCAAGAAGGCCTCTTCCACGCGGGATGGATAGCAGAAGTTGGAGCGAAACCGATCTTGACGGTAACGGGCCTTATGCTTGACCGCAGGAGAATCGTTTAGGACCACGGTTTCAAGGAGATGGTAGAAACGGGAATACTGGTCACCGGTGTAAGGGGGATCGAGATATCCCACTCCGGCAGCCTGAGGGATGGAGAATTCCTCGGCCGCAACTCCTGAGATCGTGTTTTCCCCTTTCCCTTCGACTAGACCTTCCTCCAGTTCCTCGATTTTGTGCCGGAAGACGTCCAGCAGTCTCAATCTGCGAAGGGCCTGGACTCGCCGGTGTTCCCGGGGAAGGAACTGTGCAAAATGGCCGGGAGTAGACTGACAATAGCTCATCGCTGCCATGAGTGCAGTTAAACAGAGGGGTTGAACGGGAGGGTCAAGTGCCATAATCGCCGTGCGGATCGCATCGATGTCCCGGCACTGCTCGGGTGAGAAATAGGTATTGCTGTAGACTTCTTCGAAGAAACCCTTACGCTGCCGGGCCAGATATTCGCGGGCCAGCTGATGTACGAGCTGGCCAGGTGCCAGTTTGCAGGGTCCGAGAAGAGCCTGACCGATCACTTGGCTGTAGTGCTGCACATCGTTGGCCCAGACCCGTGCATGGGGTTTGAGGGCATAGCCGATGGCATGGGTACCGGCCATTAAGTCCACAACGCCCCGGCCAGCGGCATACTCATGCACAATAGGAGCGATGATGTCCACCAGTGCTAGCTTGGACCCCATATAGCGCAAGGTATGCATGCGCGGGTATGGGCTCCTCGGAGGCGATTTAGCCTTCATCTTTGGTAACTCGGAAGAACCGGCGCTTTCCTACCTGCAAGATAGCTCCACTTATTACCGGCCATTCTTCCTCGGGATCGGATAGGATACGACCATCCACACGTACCCCTCCCTGTAGAATGAGACGGCGTGCCTCCCCCCGTGACGTTCCCAAAGCCAAAGAGACCAGGCGTGTAATCCACATGCGATCAGCAGTGACCGGGAGTTCTGGCACGTCTTGGGGCACTTCCCTATGTATGTGAATGCGTTCAAACGCGGCTTCAGCCTGCTGGGCTTGGGTTTCATTATGGAAGCGAGCTACCACTTGGCGAGCCAAGCTACGCTTAATATCCCGAGGGTGAACGCTGCCGTCTCGCAGATCCGACTCCATTCTCCTGATGTCATCCATGGCAATCTGCGTAAGGAGTTCAAAGTAAGATGGCATGAGCGGGTCAGGGATGGACATGATCTTGCCGTACATTTCGGAGGCTGGCTCTGCCAAACCGATGTAGTTGTTTAGGCTCTTGCTCATCTTCTCCACGCCATCCGTACCCAACAGAACCGGATTGCATACTCCTACCTGGGCTTCCTGGCCGGCAGCTTTTTGAAGATCGCGGCCCGCCAGAATGTTAAACTTCTGGTCAATGGCACCGAGTTCAACATCGGCCCGAATCATCACCGAGTCGTAGCCTTGCATAATGGGGTAGATCAACTCGTGCAATCCAATGGGAATCCCGTGTTTGTAACGGTTGGTGAAGTCTTCTCGTTCTAGAATACGAGCCACCGTCGTGCTGGCCATGAGCTGAATGGTCTCCTGAAAACTCAGCTGGGAGAACCAACTGCCATTGTAAACGACTTCCGTTCTGTCCGGATCCAAGATGGTGAAGGCTTGTTCCTGGTACGTGCGGGCGTTCTCCATGACTTCCTCATGGGTCAGCTGAGGACGCGCCTGATTGCGTCCGCTGGGGTCTCCTACGGTAGCGGTGTAGTCGCCGATGATGAGGATGGCCTGATGACCCAACTCCTGAAACTGCTGTAGTTTTAGCAAGGGAATGATATGTCCCAAGTGCAGGTCGGTTCCCGTGGGGTCAACGCCCAATTTCACCCGCAAGGGCCGGTGCTTGGCCCGGGACTGTCGTATCTTCTCGGTGAACTCCTCCTCGGGAAAGATTTCTTCTGTTCCACGAGTTAGCAGCGCCAACTCTTCTTGTAGACTCACGTGGTGCACGTGTGTTACCTCCCCATCAAAGAATAGCAAAAAGCCCTTCTCGCCCAGGGACGAGAGGGCTCCCGCGGTACCACCCTAATTAGACAGCTTGCTTGCTGTCTCACTTGTGACGCGATAACGGGCGTGACCCGGCTGTGGCTAGTGGATATGGCATCGTTCACCACGCAGCTTCCCAGGGTATTTCCTGTGATGAGGGGTGCCGGCTCGCAGCGTCCGCCGACTCTCTGTAAACCGTCTCACCAGAGTACTGATCCGGTGCATTGCCTTTGGCTGCGCTATTTTCAGAGATTATAACACGGTCATGTATGAGTTGTCCATCACAGGATGGATTTGGTCACGAGTGTTAGGACACGGTTCCTCGTATGCCTTTCTATTCGTCTTCGCTCGTTGGCATGAGGTAGGGGTATAAAAAGGTTCGATGAGACGAGGCGACGAAACCTTTTGGGGACAGCAAGCGTCTGAATGAGCAGGGGGTATGGGCCTATGCGTGTAGCCAAATGGATTGTTCTAGTAGCATTGGTGGGCGTGTTCACCGGTATGCTGTGGGCAGGATATCACGTAGTCAATGCTCCCACCAATGGCGATGAAGACACGACTCCACCAAGCGACGAACCAACAGACCCTGATCATCCCACGGTGCCAGATTCCCTAGAATTGTACCGCCTATTTCTACGCAACACGGAGGATGTCGACCAGCTCAAAGCATTGCTTGACGAGGATGGGGGCATTGTCTATCATGCCCATTTGGCTCTGGCACGCCTCTACCGGGAGAATGGTGAATTGGCTAAGGCTATTGATCATTTCGAGGATGCGTTGGCGCTATACCGTTCCTCTGACGCCTTGCGTGAATACGCTGAGACCTTGGAAGAAGAAGGACACCATGAAGAGGCATGTGCCCTGTGGCAGCGTTTGTTGCCGCACTCGGCCGCAGCTGATGCGGTTCAGCGCCTCTGTCCACCGCTGACCGCGGCGGTCTTTTTGAATCGTGCCGGTCTTCATGTTGACGCGCTGGCAGTGTTGGCTGAAGAAGCAACCCCTGCGGTCGAATGGGAAAGAGCCCGCGCTCGCGTGGGCCTTGGTGAGCATAAGGCCGCGCTCGATCATTTTCGCAGCTTCTTGGAGCATGATCCTGAGAACCTAGAAGCACGGTTGCAATATGCGTCAGCCCTAGACCGGGCCGGGAGTACCGAACGAGCATTAGCAGAGTACCAGCGAGTTGGACCCGGAGGCATGAGGGCACGGGGCCGTCTTCTTGAGAGACTAGGACGGGCCGATGAGGCTCTCGAAGCGTACGCCCAGTCCTCTGATCCGGAAGGGTTGTGGCGAGCAGCGCAGATGCTGGAAGAACGGGATGAGAGAACCCGTGCCAATCGCATCTACAAAGACCTGGTAGCCAGCAGAAGTCGGGTCGCGGATGATGCCGCCTTGCGCCTTTATCTTTATTACCAGCGCCAGGGGGAAGCTGATGCGGCCGGGGTCTATTTGGATGAACTCTCGCTGGCGCTCGCCTACTTAGCTGATGCATTTGATGGCACTTGGCGTGTGGTGGATGATCCCGTCATGGCTGAGACTCCTCCTGCTCTGACCCGGGCAGATGCTTTGCTGGAGTCATTCAACATGGAGTGGTCCCTAATTGAACTGGACGTTCTACTTAAGGAGGCGACCAGCGCCGAGCGTATCGCGGTCGGTCAGTGGCTTCTTGAAAACAAACTCTACCATCGCGCCGTGCGTTTGGGCATGGGCATGTTCTCTGAGATACCATCGCTGTCAGTATATCAGCTCGCCTATCCTTTGGCCTATAAAGACCTGGTATTGGCAGCTTCGAATGAGTTTGAGGTTGACCCGTTTCTAATATGGGCTGTTATGCGAGAGGAGAGCCATTTTCGCCCGGATGCGCTGTCCTGGGCTGATGCACGCGGACTCATGCAGGTAATCCCTTCCACCGGCGAGTGGATTGCCGAACGCCTCAAAGAAGAATATCGGGGTCAAGCTTTGTATGAGCCCGAAGTGAGCATTCGTTATGGGGCCTGGTATCTGGCGCATTTGGTGGAGTTGTTCGATGGTGAACTCTCCCAAGTCGTTGCCGCTTACAATGGAGGTCCGGGTAGTGTCAACCGTTGGCTTCGGTCGCCGGTATATCAGGAACCCGTAGATCTGCCAGGGGTCACGACGTTTCAAGAAACAAGAGAATATATTGATAAAGTCCTATCCTCCTGGCTGATCTATCATTGGCTTTACAGTGACGAATCCTAAGCTGACCCAGCCCGCTGGTACTTGTCAGTGCCCTGGTGAAATTGACAAAGAACTGGGCCTGTGCTAAGCTCTTTTCGCTAAATTAGGAGCAGGTTTCGGAAGGAGAGGGAGTCTTTGGAATACTTTCTGACAGAAGAACAAGAGTTCATCCGCGATATTGCTCGGCGCATTGCACAGGAGAAGATCAAGCCCATAGCCCAAGAGATGGACGAGAAGGAGGAGTTTCCTTACGATATCGTGCGGGCATTGGGTCAAGCCGACCTCTTTGCCATCCCCTTTCCTGAGGAGTATGGGGGCCTTGGTGGAGGGGTGTTTGATATATGCCTGGCCACGGAGGAGCTTAGCCGTGCCTGTGCCGGGGTAGCGGTAACCTACGCCGCCAGCTTCCTGGGAGCTTTGCCCATAATGATCAACGGAGACGAGGAGCAAAAAGAGCGCTACCTGCCAGATTTGGCGTCCGGTGCGAGCCTGGGTGCCTTTTGCTTAACGGAAGCAGGCGCGGGTAGCGATGCCAGCGCCATCACTACGACGGCTGTTCGTGATGGTGACGATTACATACTCAACGGTACCAAGCAATGGATCACCAATGGCGGCGAAGCCGATGTCTATACGGTGATCGCTCTCACTGACAAGAAGCGAGGCGTGCGTGGAGCCAGTGCCTTTGTGGTGGAAAAAGGGACAAAGGGGCTATCCTTTGGTCTCAAGGAGAAGAAGATGGGTATTCGTTGCTCAGCCACGCGGGAAGTGGTGATGGAAGATTGTCGGGTTAGTGCCAGCCAGCTTTTGGGGCGGGAAGGGGCCGGGTTCGCTGTGGCGATGAAGACGTTGGACAAGGCGCGCCCGGGAGTAGGAGCACAGGCCGTGGGCTTGGCCCAGGGAGCCTTAGATGCTGCTGTGACGTATTCGCGTCAGCGTCGCCAGTTCGGACAGGCGATTTCTTCGTTCCAGGCGATATCACACAAACTAGCCACCATGGCCACCAACATTGAAGCGGCCCGGGCCTTGGTTTATGCTGCGGCACGCACGATCGATGCTGGGGTGAAGAACTACTCGCGCGAGTCGGCCATGTCCAAACTATTTGCTTCGGATGTGGCCATGCAGGTTACCACCGAAGCGGTACAGGTGTTGGGTGGTTACGGTTATATGCGTGACTACCCGGTGGAGAAGTTCATGCGTGATGCCAAGATAACCCAGATTTATGAGGGGACCAACGAGATACAGCGGAACGTCATCGGCCTGTCTTTAGTGCGTGAAGCGACACGGAAGTGAACAAGGAGTTAACCTTTGGTCGCTTGTTGGCGGCGGTCTTTTTGCTGCAAATGGCTTTGTCCACCCAACGCACCGTGTTTAGCAATTTTGTGGTCGATGATCTAGGTATTACCGCGGATCAGCTGGGATGGGTAGAGGCTGTACGCGAGATTCCCGGCTTGCTCACTATCGTGCTTGTCATGTCCATGGTGTTGTTGGCTCCCACCGTGCTGGCGGGTATCAGCACGCTCTTTGTGTCTGCTGGACTGCTTCTTTATGCGGCGACGACCAATATGCCCAGCTTGCTCTTGGCTACTACTGTATATAGTATTGGTTTTCACCTGTTCTTTCCCTTGCAATCGGCGATGTGCCTCTCCCTCTCGCAGCCGCATGAACGAGGCAAGCGATTGGGTCAGGTTGCTGGCACCATTGCTGCCGGGACAGTGTTCGCCGCCCTCATCGTGCGCGTATTTGCCGACATTTTAACATACCGGCAGATCTTAACCTATGCCGCTGTCTTTAGCGTGCTGGCCTGCGCTGTCTTTTGGGGAACATCCGTCCGGGGTGTTCGCAAACTGTCGCGGGGTATCGTGTACCGTGCCGCCTATATGCCCTACTACGCGCTGCGGTTTTTGGCCGGGGCACGACGGCAGATATTCGTGACGTTTGCTGCTTTTGCCCTGGTTTCCCTGTATGATACCTCTTTGGCCGCCATGTCAACTCTTTACTTAGTCTGCAATGGTATCAACATTCTTCTAAAGCCCCGCTTGGGGCAGGTAGTGGATGTGTGGGGGGAGAGAAAGGCACTCACATTCAATTATGTGTTGGTGACGGTGACCTTCTTGGGTTACGCTCTTTGGCAGAATCAATATGCTCTGTTTGCCCTGTTCGTTGTCGATTCATCGCTCAGTGGTTTTGATGTCGCTCTCAACACGCTCCTGGCCAAACTGGCGCCTTCCGATGATATCGCTCCAAGTCTGGCGATGGGCAGTACTCTGGAGCACGTAACGGGTTTTCTGGCGCCGGTATTGGGGGGCTACTTGTGGGTGCGCTTTGCTCCGCAAGCTACATTCTTGGCCGGAGCCACCTTGTGCGTAATCTCGCTGATTATGGCACTACGCCTTCGCACGGATGCACCAGTGGTTGCCCCGTACGTTACGGGTTGAGAGCCATTTTTGACGACGAACAGAGTCTGGTGAGGGGGGAATCATACGTGCCGGAGTATAGTCACCGCATCTTGCTGGGCAAAAGTGGCGTTGAGGTTTCTCGGCTTTGCTTTGGTACTGAGCACATCATACACTATACGCCCGAAGAAGGCGGTCACATCTTGGCGCAAGCGGCCCACACTTATGGGGTGACGTTTTGGGACACCGCCCCCGTCTATGATAGCCACCCGCAGGTTGCGTGCGGTCTCAAGCAGGCAGGTCGGGGCAATGTGCAGGTCACCTCCAAGATTCAGGCCCGGACACGTCAAGAGGCAAAACGCGCTCTCGATGATATTCTGCGAGAACTGGAGACGGATTATCTGGACATCTGTCTTTTGCACTATGTCAAGACCAACGAGTTATCCTTGCATTTGGATGCCTTAGCCTACCTGCAAGAGGCCAAGAGAGAAGGGAAAGTCCGCGCCAGCGGGCTGTCGGCCCATTCTCCTTCCGTTATAGCGCAAGCAGCACAACTTGAAGGCATCGACGTGGTGTGTGGTACGTTTAACCGGTCGGGTAGTTGGATTGACGATGGGACGCTCGAAGACATGGGCGAGGCGCTGGGTTGTGCGTATGCGGCTAGCAAGGGAGTTTACGTCATCAAGGTCCTCGGCTTGGGTGCCGAATTGCCCGACGTCAAAGGGGCCATAGAGTTTGCCATGGAGAAGCCTTTCATACACGTTTATAACCTGGGCATGAAGAATCTACGGGAGCTTGAGGAAAACCTCGGCATCATCAATAGCTATCAGCGCTAACCCCATGATTCCAACGGGGAAGAGGGAGAGTCGTGATGAATCCCCTGCCGTAGCATGCGATTACATCTCGAGAGTTGAGGATCCTCAACCCCTTGAGCTCAGAGCGACTTGATGACGTTCTCACCCTCGTCGAACTCCCCGGTCATGGCCGGGTTCTGGACATGGCTTGCGGCAAGGGCGAAGTGCTGAGCTGTCGAGCCGCGCGTTTAGCCATCCAGGGGTGGGGGTGGATGTTTCACCAGACTTTCTGGTTCAAGCTGAACACGAGACGGCGCGCCGGATGAGCTCCCCTGCCCGCCTTTTGTTCCTTTCCCTGCGGGGAGAAGAATACCGCGTCGATGCGCCCTTTCACATGGCGATTTGCTTAGGGGCATCGTGGATTTACGGAGGTTATGAGCAGACCTTATTGGCCCTAAAACAGTTCCTATTGCCGGGGGTATGCTGCGCGTGGGTGCACCGCACGGGGAAGCGAAATCTCCTCGTGCGTATCTGGAAGCGGAGGGCTTATCAGAACAGGTCTGGGGTACCCATGACGAGCAGGTGCCGCTAGGTGCTATCCATAGTCTTACCCCTCTTCACGCACAGATTAGCACCCGCGCGGAATGGGAGCATTACGAATGCATGCGAGTTCGTGCCGCAGAGCTCCACGCTAGGAAAACCCAGCTGATATGGCGCTGTTGCATCGGGCTCGCCGCACTCGGGATCACATGACCTGCGTTGGGCCCGGGGCTATGTGGGGTGGGCGCTCTATCTGTCTATGAAGGACTGACCGGCTGGGTCTTGCTCAACGAACCGGGATTGCCTCAGCTGGTCGCCGAACGAGTGCAGGCGAAAAAACCCTTCACCGGCGCCACACCATAACACCGATAACCTGCACTGCGAGAGTCTTACCACCTGCTGGGCCCCATGATACCGCATAGTATTGGCACAGAGCGATGATTGTCTGCAGCTTCTGAGCATCGTATCGACCATCTATTCTTCAAAGACTGGAGATAGGGGGTGTCAGTGATGCCTTTATGGTTGGTAGGAGGGGGCTATGTGCTCGGATCCATACTGCCGGCCGAATGGATTGCAAAGAAGCACATGGGTCTTACTCCTCAGCAAAGCGGAATGAACCCCGGGACGGTAAGCGCGTGGAAACTGTTCGGATTTCGGGTGGGTCTGATGGTTTTGTTGATCGATCTGGTCAAGGGGGTCATCCCCGTCGCTTTGGCCGGACGTATGGAGATCCAGGGCATCTGGTATGCCCTGGTCGCAGCATCCCCGGTGATAGGACACAACTGGCCCCTTTGGCGCCGTCGTGGTGGCGGACAGGGTGTTGCTACTGTAACCGGTGCTTTGCTGTGGCTGGGCTGGTGGCCCATGTTGCTTGCTTATCTGGTGGGAGCATTCATTGGGTTCATCTTTTTGCGATGGTTGCCGGCCGTGGTGCTGGTAGCGCTACCCTTGGGCTATCTTCTCATGCACGTGTATCATCTCCCCCAAGAAAGCTTGCAGGTAGCATCCATACTCATCGTCTTGGTGGGTGTGCGCCGGCTGCCCTGGATATGGGGAGCATTGCGCCGTAAGATGTCCAAAGCCTCGTAAACGATAGTATAGCTGACCCAATATACCGGTACTTGCCCCCGTTTTTCCCTTGCCTTCTTTGACCTTATGACCAACGCATATGCAGTTGCCTTCTTGATGCTGCTCGTTGGTACTGGTTTCGTTCTGGGCCGATGCCCCCGTTTCTTTATCAGCTGAATCCGGTGTTGTTAATCTTGGGTCTGGCAGGTCATACTAGGAATTCAAGACACGTTCACTGAAAGGTGTGTTTGCGTTGCGAGAATGGGCGGTTGGATTCATCGGCGGAGTACTGGCGTCTTTTGCACGGCTGGCCCTGGAGGAACTGGCGTTTCTGGGCAACCTATCCAGTCTCAGCCGCATCGGCGTATTCACCGATACCATGCAGCGGTTGTTTGGGGCCACTGTACTCACGGGTCCGACGGGTTGGATGTGGGCTATCGTAACCCATAGCCTGATCTTGGGCGTCGTTGGCCTCATTTTCGCTATGCTGGTTGAACGGCGCGTGCTGTGGATGGGTCTGGGCCTAGGCTTGGCACTTTGGCTCCTCATGAACATCATCTTGCCCCCTTTGGGAGTCTTCCCTGCCGTCTGGAATGTGGGGGCCCAAACAGTCATCTTCTCTTTGGCCAGCGATCTGCTTTACGGCGTTATTCTAGCGGCCATTGTCCTCCTCTACCGGCACCAGCCGGTGACCATCCACTGAGAACACTTCGGTGTTGCCCACAGAGACATCCCGTGGGATGTCTCTCTGGGTTTCCAAAGGCAGGAATTCGGACTCACCAGACGAAAGCAAAGGGAGATTGGTAAGGAGGTATTCCCTTTGCGAGTATTGGTGACGGGCGCCACGGGCTTTGTGGGCAGCCGATTGGTCCAGAGGCTGTGCCAGAGCGGTCATCTTGTTCGTGCTTTGGTTCGTTCTCGTAGCAAAGTGAACCGGCGCCGGCTTCTTGTTGAGCACGGTGCTGCTGTAGTGGAGGGTGATGTGACAGACGAGGCCTCGTTGCGAAGAGCTTTGGATGACATGGATGCGGCGGTGCACTGCGCAGGTCATGTTCAGGACTGGGGTTTGCGAGAGCCTTTTTACCAGTCCAATGTGGTCGGTACGGCCTGCCTGGTTAAGGTAGCTCAGGGACGGATCGGGCGGCTGGTACATATCAGTACCACCGATGTTTACGGGTATCCACATCAACGGCAGGTGGCCGAGGATCACCCATTGCGGCCTTGTAACTACTATAATGAGACCAAACTGCTAGGGGAACAGCTCGTCATGGCCCAAGAAGACATGCAGGTAACGGTCTTGCGACCCGCCTCTATCTACGGACCGGGGTCCTATTCTATCGTGGTTGAGTTTCTCGAGCAGGTCAAAAGCGGATTCTTCCCGTTCTTTCGGTCTCGTGATGTCATCGCCGGCTTGACCTATGTCGATAATCTGTGTGATGCCATCATGCTGGCCCTGGAAAGGACCTGTGTCTTGCCTCGGGTTTACAACATTACCGACGGTTCTGCCGTCACCTGGGAAGAGTTTGTCGATGGTTTGGCCGAGCTCTCCGGGAGTGCTCCCAAGAAGATCGTTTTGCCCTACAGACTGGGATATTCTGCCGGAGTGTTCATGGAATCGACCAATCGTGTGCTGCGAAGCAAACGACGGCCCCTCCTGAGTCGTATGGCGGTGCAGCTTCTAGGCAACCATCAAGATTATTCTATACAAAGAGCCCGGGCTGAGCTGAAGTATCAGCCCCGGAGCGACTTTGCAGAGGGCATGAAGCACACGGGTAAGTGGCTCCAGGATTCGGGTTTGGTCTAAGAGGAGTGAATGGTATGCCTATGAGGTATCTTGAGAAGGCGCGTGGTTTGGACGCAGGCGATGACTTGCGTCATTACCGGCAGCAATTTCACCTGCCCGCCGAGGGGATATATTTGGACGGAAATTCTCTGGGAGCCGCCAGTGACCAGGCGTTAGAATGTCTCCACAGAGTCATTGATGAGTGGAAGCACCTCCTCATTCGAGGATGGACAGCGGCGAGAAACCCCTGGTTCACGCTGTGTGAGGAACTGGCCGCTTTGAGCGTTCCTTTGGTCGGTGCGCGCGAGGGAAACGTAGCCATTGCCAACTCGACCACGATCAATTTGCATCATCTTCTCACTAGTTTCTTCGCGCCCACAGAGGATCGCACTCTCATTGTGGCCGATACGCTGAATTTCCCATCCGATCTGTATGCTCTAGCGGGCCAATTGCATCTGCGCGGTCTCCTGCCTCAAGAACACTTGCTCCTGGTACCAAGTGAGGACGGTCGCACGATCGAGGAGGATGCTGTCGCCACCATTCTTTCACCCCGTGTGGCCTTGGTTTTGCTCCCCTCGGTGCTCTACCGCAGTGGACAGCTCCTGGACATTCCTTTCTTGGTAGAAGCAGCTCATCGTCAGGGAGCGTTGATAGGGTTTGACCTGTCTCATTCGGTCGGCGTGGTTGGGCACCAGCTGTCTGAGTGGGGCGTGGATTTTGCCTTTTGGTGCAACTATAAGTACGTGAGCGGAGGTCCCGGTGCTCCCGCCGGACTGTTTGTCCATGAACGACACAAAGATCGCCTGCCGGGCTTGCCAGGATGGTGGGGCTCGGAGAAATCCGTGCAGTTTGCCATGGAACCTACCTTCGTTCCTGCTCCTGATGCAGGACGTTGGCAGGTGGGCACACCCCCCATACTGAGCGCGGCCCCTCTTTTGGGTGCACTCAAGTTGCTCGGTGACGCCGGCATAGACAGGATCCGGTCCAAGTCCCTCAGCCTAACGTCGCTTCTCATAGATCTGGCTGACGACGTGCTCGGTGCATGTGATTTCGTTGTCGGAACGCCCCGTGAAGGCAGCAGGAGGGGGGGCCATGTGGCTTTGGAACACCCTGCTGCCTGGCAGCTGACGCAAGCCTTGCTGAGCCAGGGTATTGTTCCGGACTTCCGCCCCCCCAATGTCATTCGCTTGGCACCATCGCCCCTTTACAATACCCATGAGGACATTTGTTGCGTGGTCAGCGCATTGGAGCGGTTGGTCCGAAGTGGTGCATATCTGCAATTTGATCCCCAGCCCCGCGTGGTGACGTGACCCGTTCTTACGTGAAAACGACGAGCAGGGTGGTTACATAGGCCAAATATAGCCCGACCAGGATTCCTCCCTGCCCGCGGGTGAGAGTGCGGTGACGTAACCCGAACACGATCAAGAGAATGACCAAAAGCATCATAACCGGGAAATCAAACCAGAGGTTGCTGCGGGTAATGGGAAGAGGTCTGACCAGGGCGCTGGCACCGGTAACGAGCGTGAGGTTCATAAAGCTGGCTCCCAAGAGGTTCCCTATCGACAGATCCTGATGACCTTTTAGCTGTGCCGCCAAGGCGGTGACCAGTTCGGGGAGGGATGTGCCGATTGACATGACGGTGAGGCCCACGATG
>SLSY01000140.1 GCA_007130145.1 Bacillota bacterium | reverse complement strand
GTGAAAGCCAGATTTTGCAGGCGCTCCTGTACGGTAGCCCACTGCTCATTGGTGTAGACGAACAAGCACTTCTCCAAACCCCGGGTAATGACAAAACCATTGCCCAGTAACTCTCTGAAACGGGAAGGCAGGATGAGGCGACCTTTGCCGTCCAGAGTATGGTGAAACTCGCCCATCAACATGCTTTGGCCCCCCACTTTCCTCCACTTCCCACCACTTGAGTGTTTCCTTTCTCCCCATATTGGGGATCTCCTTCTATTTACGCCCCTTAAAACCAAAAAAGATTTATGGTCTACGCTGCAATTGGTCTCAGAAACCACGCGTCTTGCATATATGGGGGGAGGTGAGAATCACACCCACTACATATCCGATCAGAGCTGCAGGCCATGGCTGCCACGAGATACCCGGGGCACCGGCGATGGTCCAACATCACCGTTTCGCCCGAGCTTGGCTTAGGGCTTACTGCGGGAGGAGCAGTAGAAGCCATCCTCGGTGATGACCATCTCCAGGGGGTGATCGTGATCTTCCACCGGCAGATGCTCGGCCATCTGCACCGCAAAGGCCAGTCCGATAGAAAAAGCCTCGGGCGCATCGTGGGTCAAAAAGCGGTCATAGTAACCGCCTCCATACCCCAAGCGAAACCCCGAGCGTGTAAAGGCCACCCCCGGCACGACCACCACATCCACTTCTCGGGGGCAGACGCCTGAGCATGTTCGTTCCGGTTCCATGATGCCATAGCGACCCACGGCCAGATCAGTGGTTATATCGGCGACCTGAAGACAGGCCAAACGCCCACCGGCCTGCACCTTGGGAAGCACCACACGTTTGCCCAGCCCAAGAGCGCCCTCTAGAAGCGTTCGCGTCTCTACTTCGGCACGAAAGTCCACATAAGCCATAACGGTATGAGCCCTATGCCAGACAGAAAGGTCGAAGAGGCACGCAACGATTGCCTGGCTCTTCTCAAGGCGCTCTGCCAGCTTCAAAGCCAGCCGGCGTTCTAGGTAGACCTTTCGCATCCGGGTCTTCTCGTCCATTCCCACCTCCGCGCTTCTTTGTAAGGAAACATCCCCATGTCATTCGCACCCTCAGCATTAGGGTACTTCGACCAGTTCCAATAGCACGCCTTGGGCACTACGAGGATGCACGAAGGCCACACGTGTTCCATGGGCTCCGGGACGCGGCACTTCATCAATCAAGTCCAATCCTTGCGCCCTAAGGCGGGCCAAAGCCTCTTCTAGATTGTTCACTTGAAGAGCAAAGTGATGAATTCCCTCCCCTTTCTTGGTGAGAAAGCGACCGACCGGTCCCTGGGGATCGGTACTCTCCAGGAGTTCAACCCGGCTCTCGCCCACGTCGATCATGGTCACCATCACCTTTTGCTCGGATACTTCTTCGGGCGCTGTGGGTTCAAGACCCAGAGCGCGATACAACTGAGAACCTTCTGCCAGGGATTTGACGGCAATACCGATATGATGAATCTGCTGAATCACGAGGGCTCCACCTCACTCTCGATGTATTCTACGATCTGGCGCATGGAGCTTCCCGGGGTGAATATCCGTCGCACCCCTTGCGCCCTAAGGTCATCTATGTCTTCCTGGGGCACAACCCCCCCACCAATCACCAGCACATCTTCCAGCCCGCGTTTTTTCATCTCCTGCACCACCGCAGGAAAGAGGTGGCCGTGAGCTCCCGAAAGACTGGACAGGCCGACCACGTGCACATCCTCCTGCAAGGCTGTCTCGGCAATGCTTTCGGGACTCTGACGAAGCCCCGTGTAGATCACCTCCATGCCGGCATCGCGAAGTGCCCGGGCTACCACCAAAGCCCCCCGGTCATGTCCATCCAGACCGGGCTTTGCTATCAGTACACGAATCTTGTTTTTCATATCCTCTACCCCCTTACAGCGTCACCTGGGATTGGTATTCGCCAAAGACCTCACGCAGCACGCCGCAAATCTCGCCCAAGGTAGCACCAACCGTTACCGCATCGACCATATAGGGTATAAGGTTGTCCTCTGACTGCGCGGCGGCGGATACCGATTCGAGGCAACGCATGACGGCATCGTTATCCCGCGCCTTGCGCAGCTGCTCAAGACGGGCATGTTGGCGGGCCGTCATTTTCGGATCTACCCGCAATAGATCGGTGGGAGGCTCTTCTTCCGTAACCAGACAGTTTACACCCACTACCTTCTCTTCTTCGCGTTCGACCTTCTGTTGGTAGCGATAAGCACTCTCTTGGATCTCCCGTTGTATGAACCCCTTTTCAATGGCCTGAGGCGCACCGCCCAGCCCATCAATACGCTCAATGTAGGCCAGAGCAGCTTCTTCAATGTCTGTGGTGAGTCTCTCGATGTAATAGGAGCCGCCCAAGGGATCAATGGTATGGGTAACCCCGGTCTCGTGCGCCAGAACCTGTTGGGTGCGTAGGGCCAAACGCGCTGACGCCTCCGTCGGCAAGGCCAATGCCTCATCCCGAGAGTTGGTATGCAGTGATTGCGTTCCCCCCAAGACGGCAGCCAGAGCCTGGTAGGCAACGCGGACCACGTTATTGTCGGCTTGCTGGGCGGTGAGCGATGACCCTGCGGTCTGGGTGTGAAAACGCAGCATCCATGACCGCGGGTTCTTCGCTTTAAAGCGTTCTCGCATAATCCGCGCCCAAAGCCGGCGGGCCGCCCGGAACTTAGCCACTTCCTCAAGAAAGTCAATATGGGAATTGAAAAAGAAGGATAACCGGGGAGCAAAGCGATCCACATCCAAGCCTCGCTCCATGGCAGCCTGAACATAAGCGATGCCATTGGCTAGCGTAAACGCCACCTCCTGCACAGCAGTTGACCCCGCCTCACGTATGTGATATCCGGATATGGATATGGTGTTCCACAGAGGGAGATTCTCCGAGCAATATGCGAAAACGTCAGTTACCAGCCGCATAGAGGGATGAGGAGGGAAGATATATGTTCCACGAGCGGCATACTCCTTGAGAATATCGTTCTGGATGGTTCCTCCTAGTTTGGCTGGATCTACTCCCTGCTTCTCTGCCACCGCCACATACATGGCAAGGAGCACAGCCGCCGGCGCATTGATGGTCATGGAGGTGGTGACCTTATCCAACGGTATCTCATTGAACAGGACGCTCACGTCATCGACAGAATCAATGGCTACCCCCACGCGGCCCACTTCACCCTGAGCCATGGGATGATCAGAATCGTAACCCACCTGCGTGGGCAAATCAAAGGCCACACTCAAGCCCGTCTGTCCCTGTGACAGCAAGTAGCGGTAGCGCTGATTCGATTCTTCTGCGGAGGCGAAGCCTGCATACTGGCGCATCGTCCACGGGCGGCCCCGGTACATGGTGGGCTGTACGCCCCGGGTGAAGGGATATTGACCAGGAAATCCGATGTCATCAACATAATCCACCTGCTCCACATGGGTTGGATCGTAAAGGCGGTCGACAGGCAGATCCGAAATGGTGCGGAATTGCTCGCGGCTTTCAGAAAACCGGCGAAGGGCCTTGTTCAATACTTCGTCTTCCCATTGGCGCCGTGCACTGGACAAACGTCTTGAGCCGGTTCGATCGCAAGGCATCCTTTCGTCCACTCCCTATCTGAAGTTGATGAGCTGTCTATTCTCGCCCAGCACTTCATTTCCTGTTCGGAGCGACAAACTTTCCCGTTTCAATATGCTAGGCTAAAATGCGCATCCACGCCATTGACAATAACACTTGCCCCACTGCCAAGCATCCGCCGGGACGTAGTAACGAGCTGAAAGAAGAAGCACATCCCGTTCTCGTTACTGTGATCCCAAGCCCTTGCCAGCTGAGGAATTATCCACTAGGATTAACCTATCCCGCCCTATCTTGAGAACCGTCTTCTGGTAGTAGACAACCGAGCATACTTGGAGGTGACAGTTGCCCATGAAACCCGAGGTCGCGCAAGAGGTGCAACCGCTAGCCCGATGGATGAGGGACAGCAAGAATATGGTGGTCTTCACGGGCGCGGGCATCAGCACCGAATCCGGTATACCCGACTTCCGCAGCCCTGGCGGGATTTGGGAACGTTTCGACCCGGAGGAAATGACCTATCAAAAATTCCTCTCTTCATCCAAGAGCCGCCGCATGTACTGGGAACTCTACTACGAATGCTGGCAGACGTTTCAGAAGGTCGAACCGAACCGCGCCCATGCGGCCCTAGCCACACTGGAGAAGCGTTACCAAAAGATCCGGGCGGTGATCACCCAAAACATCGACGGTTTGCATCAAAAAGCAGGTTCGGATCCAGAGAAGGTGCTAGAGCTTCACGGTAACATGTGGGGCGTTACGTGCCTTCAATGTGGTTATTCCTATCCCTGGCAGGAAATCTTTTCCTTATTAGAGAGAAAAGTGACGCCTCCTGGCTGCGCTGAATGTGGCGGTCTCATCAAGCCCGCGACCATCTCCTTTGGACAGGCGCTGCCAGAAGATGCCATCTCCCGGGCGCAGCTGCACAGTGTTCAAGCAGACGTCTTCGTAACCATCGGCACCTCCCTCATGGTACATCCCGCCGCCATGCTGCCAGAACTGGCCAAGCAAGGCGGGGCGAAACTCGTCATCATCAACCGTGATCCGACGCCTCTCGATGGACGGGCCGATCTCGTCCTCAGATACAACGCGGGAGATACCATGAGCGCCGTGTTAGAGCAACTAGAAAGACGTACCGCTCAATAACTATAAGGAGGGCCTCCGGCTTTAGCCCGAGGCCCTCCTCTATCCATTCTTACCCTAGCCAACCCCGGGCCTTCATCGCCTGGGCCACACGATCGATGGCCACAAGATAAGCTGCATTGCGCATGCTCACCTTGTGCTCTTTGCTCATAGAATAGATGCTGTCAAAGGCATCAACGATGATGCGCTCCAAGCGCTCATCCACTTCCTGCTCCGTCCAGTAGAAGTGCTGAAGGTTCTGTACCCACTCGAAGTAGGAAACCGTAACGCCACCGGCGCTGGAGAGAATATCGGGAATAACCAGAATTCCCTTGTCATGCAGGATCCGATCAGCCTCGGGCGTGGTCGGGCCGTTGGCCGCCTCTGCCACGATCTTGGCCTTAACCCCTCCCGCATTACGCGATGTCAGCTGGTTTTCCAACGCAGCGGGAATGAGGATGTCACAGGGGAGATTCATCAGTTCGTCATTGGACAGGTCCTTGCTTCCGGGAAATCCTTTGACTGTACCATGCTCTGCCCGGTACTCCATCAGCTTATTGACATCGAGGCCATCAGGATTGTACGCTGCTCCGTCGATTTCCCTTACAGCAATGAGTGTGGACCCCTCTTCTTGCATGAACTGTCCGGCAAAGGAGCCCACGTTACCAAAGCCCTGTAACACCGTGGTTGAGTTGTTCAAATCCAGGCCAATGCGCTCGGCTGCCTCTCTCACCGTGTACACACAGCCACGCCCTGTAGCCGTATTGCGACCCAACGAGCCACCAATGTTCAGGGGCTTGCCGGTCATGACACCAAAGCTGTTGCGCTGCTGCAAAACGGAGTATTCATCTACCATCCAGGCCATAATTTGTGGATTTGTGTAGACATCGGGAGCGGGAATATCGACCTCCGGTCCGATGAAATTACCTACGGCGCGAATGAAGCCACGAGCCAGGCGCTCGATTTCTCCCGGTGACATCTCCTTGGGATTGCAACACACGGCGCCCTTGCCCCCGCCGTAGGGAAGGCCAACCACTGCACACTTGAAGGTCATCCACATGGAAAGGGCCTTCACTTCATCTGCATCCACAATGGGATGGAAGCGCAAGCCTCCCTTAGCCGGCCCGAGGACATCCGTATGCTGCGAACGATAGCCATCGAATACCTTTACTGATCCGTCATCCATCCGGACGGGTATATTGACCTGCAAAAATCGCTTGGGCTGCTTGAGAATCTCATAAACTGCTTCTTCTGCCCCCAATGTCTCGCAACCTTGCCGGATCTGTTCTTGTACAATTTCAAATACGTTCATGGTTTTTTCGCTCACGTCAAAACCTCCCCCATCGTAGTCATGTATCTGCAGTTCATGTCACGGGAGCTGATTCGCAACAATCCCCCCCTCGCGCCATTTGCAGGCCGTGGGCAAAGGCCCGTTGGTTCAGCTCGGTGGTACCCTTCGGTACGCGGCCAAGAAGAGCCTTTTCCACCGCCTCTGGCGATACTCTATCCGTCAGGCCCACGATCGCCCCTAAGGCAACGATATTGGCCACGATCTCGCGACCCAACTCTTCGCGGGCCGTGCGAAGGAAGGGCAAGCGTATCACCTTCACTGACTCTTCGAGCGAGGGAAGTGCCTTACCCACTTCTTCATCCACCACCACTAAACCACCGGAGGCAACGTCACCGGCATAGCGCCGGCAGGCTTCCGCCGTCAAACACAGCACGACATCTGGTCTTGTTACCTTTGGGTAGTCAATGGTCTGGTCAGAGACAATGACTTCTGCTCGAGACGCTCCGCCTCTCGACTCAGGTCCATACGACTGCGTCTGCACGACATATGCACCCTCATGCACCCCCGCTGCCTCAGCCAGAATGATCCCGGCTAAGATCAAACCCTGTCCACCCGATCCGGCTAGACGATACTCGAACTTACTCATTGCTCCGATTCACTCCTATCCCGCAGCTGCTGAGCCAGATCCCGATACAATGCTGTGTATTCGGGAGCCTCGCGTTGATAGAGGCGCCCGATGAGAATCTTCTGGGCATGTTCGTCAGGATCCTTTGCGTAACGCTGCGCGGAAACCGTATTCTCCTTTTGCCAGTTCAACATACTCACCGCGTTCCCCATGCGGTTGCGACGACCGTAATACGTCGGGCATTGAGATATCGCTTCTATGAAGGAAAAGCCCCTGTTTGATAGCCCTTCCTTGATCAGCGTAACCAATTGCGCCGCATGATACGCCGTACCCCGGGCCACGTACGTGGCCCCGGCTGCTTCTACCAGTTTGCAAAGATCAAAGGATTGCTCCAAATTGCCATAAGGAGTGGTCGAGGCATAATGGCCTTGTGGTGTCAAGGGCGAGTGCTGTCCGCTGGTCATTCCGTATACAGAGTTATTAAAGCACACCACCGTCAAGTCGATATTGCGCCGAGCAGCATGGATTAGGTGATTGCCCCCGATGGCAGAGGCGTCTCCATCCCCCGTCGCCACCATCACCGTCAGCTCCGGCCGGGCCAGCTTGACACCGGTGGCAAAGGCCAGAGCGCGGCCATGAGTAGTGTGCATGGTATCCACATTCATATAGTGAGTGGAACGGGCAGAACACCCGATTCCCGATATAGCCACAACCTTGTCCTGGGGGATATCGGACTGTTCCAGTGCCCTCACCATGGCGCCGGTTACGATTCCGTGCCCGCAACCAGGACACCATATGCTGGGCAGCTGCTCCAGTCGCAAGTAATCCTTCACCGCCACGCTGCCGCCTCCTTAATGCCCGCGAGTATTTCGGCCGGAGTAATCAACTCTCCGCCGGCGCGGTTCACTTGCGTCACCTGGGCCCGAGCACAAACCAGGCGTTGCACCTCATACACCAGTTGTCCCAAGTTCATCTCCGCCACCACAAAGGAACGAGCGTTCTTTGCCTTGTGCAACGAAGCAACGGGAAAAGGCCAAAGAGTAATGGGTCGCATCAAACCGGCTCGGATACCCTGCGCCCGTGCATCGCGCACCGCGCGCAGAGCAGAGCGGGCGGTCGATCCGTATGCCACCACAACGATCTCGGCATCATCCACTTCCTCTAGCTCGGCCAGATTCAAGTCGTCGGCACGCCGTTCTACTTTATCGTGGAGTCGTTGCAAAAGATCATGACTCATTTGCGGATTGTCGGCCCCAAACCCTTTCTCGTTGTGAAGCAGTCCCGTGACCGCAAAACGATACCCCTGACCGAAACTGGCCATGGGAGGGATCAAGTCGGGCCCGGGAGCGAAGGGACGGTATCCTTCCCGCTGGGTCGGGCGGGGACGGTCACACACGGTAAGCGCTGACTCATCGGGTAGAACCACGTTCTCACGCATGTGGCCCACCACTTCATCCAAGAGCAGGAT
>SLSY01000161.1 GCA_007130145.1 Bacillota bacterium | reverse complement strand
GAGTGCCCGCGGGTGGAAGTAGATCTTCTGGTCGCCGACAAGCTGTGGAAGTTCGAAAACCTCCTCTTACTCGCGGCGGCCCCCTTCCCGCGCGACAACATCACCGTCTGTCAGCTCTTCAATGAGTTTCACCGCATCGAGCGTTGCCCGCCCGATGATTGCTCTTCCCCCGCCGACGCATAGCGGGCATCACCGTCTTCTCTCCGTGGTTTGACCCCGGCTCACACCGGGGTCTTCTCTTTGGGTCAACCAAGAAGGAAGAGCTATCCCTTTTCACGCAACATATCCACCAACGCGTCAAGTTTCCTCTCCACCACCTCCAGTCGTTCCCTCAGCTGGTCAGTTCCCGCGAACTTGGGTTCCTCCTTAACCTTGTGGCTCCAAGATTTGTCTTGGGCATATTGGGTGCTGCGATGATCCACACCGGGCAGCGGCGGTTGCTCGCCCTCCCTGTAGACGAGAATTTGGGGTTTCTTGCTCGTGGTCTTGATGTGTTTATCATCAGGGAGCGCCGCCGCTGGTGTTCTTTTCTCTTGCACCTTTATCTTCACCTCCTCTGCCTCTGGCACCTTGCACCTGCTCATGTCAAAGCTTATGCCGGGTGTGTCCTTTGGTGTGACTGACTCGCCTGGGCCAGAGGGCCCCGGATGAGGAAAAGACATTGACCGTCAAAGACCCCTGCTACTTAAGGGGAGACAACACGATACCTCTCCTCGTGACGCAGCAGGGTTTATCCGCCCCTTCACCGAAACCATACAATGTTATCAACCGATCTTGCGAAAGGTGGTGCGCTCCATGCAGGCCAAAGACATAATGAGTCAACCTGTTGTTACCGTGAAGAAACACGATACTCTTTCCGTCGTCGCCGTGAAGCTGGAAGAATACAACATCAGTGGCATGCCGGTAGTCGACGATAATAACCGCGTCGTGGGCATTATCTCAGAGTTTGATTTGATCAAGATCAGTGACGAGTTGGACCTGGGCAGCGGTCGCTATCCCTTTGGCTCACTGTCAGCAGACATGAGCCTTGAAAGCGTAGCCTACCTTTGCCGGGGACTGAGCACCATGAGTTCTGCCCGCGTAGAAGAGATCATGACACGCGACGTGGTTACAGTGGAGAGCAATACTCCCCTGGAACAGGTGGCCCGACTTATGGTCAAGCGCCGCATCAACCGTATGCCCGTGTTGGAAGATGGTAAGCTCGTAGGGATTATCACCCGCAACAATCTACTCAAAGGTTTGGTTGACCAACTCTAGGGGGCGTGTGGCGATGAGCGGTCCAACCGTGGACATTAATTGCGACCTGGGTGAGAGCTTGGGACACTACCAGTTGGGTGACGATGAGGCCATGATGCCTTCCATCACCTCCGCCAACCTTGCCTGTGGCTTTCATGCCGGTGATCCCCTGGTTATGCAGGCCACCGTTGATCTGTGCCTGCAACACGGCGTTGCGGTCGGCGCCCATCCCGGTTATCCCGATCTCTGGGGATTCGGTCGCCGGCCGCTGGCCTGTTCAGCCGCAGAAGTCAGGGCCTACGTCCTCTACCAGTTGGGGGCTTTGTCGGCATATCTGCAAACCCATGGCGCCCGCTTACAGCACGTCAAGGCCCATGGCGCACTTTACCATGCGGCCGCAAAGGACGAAACTCTGGCCCAGGCCATTGCTGAGGCAGTCTTTCAATTCGACCGCCAACTCATCCTGGTCGGTCCAACCGGCTCCTGTCTCATCGCGGCCGGCAAGGCGCAGGGCCTGCCGGTAGCCAACGAAGTGTTTGCCGACCGGGCCTATAACCATGATGGCGCTCTGGTCGCCCGTACCCAACCGGGCGCGGTGTTGACCGCTGCCGCCCAAGTCGTAAGACGTGTTAGTGATCTCATCACCCGGGGCGGTTTGGAGGCCATTGATGGGACATTCCTCCCTCTGGCTGCCGACACCATCTGCATCCATGGGGATACCCCCGGAGCTGCTCAGTTTGGGCAAACCCTCAAAGAAGAATTGGAAAAGGCCGGTTATCGCCTCCAGGCCATGGGGCGAGGATGTGCCTGATGCGAACGGTACCCGCAGGTGATAGGGCACTGGTGCTTGAGCTGGGCACCCACGTTGACGTGGCGACTCACGATAAGGTTATGGCCTACTACGCTCATTTGCAGGACCACCACCTGCCCGGAGTGGAGGAACTGGTACCCACCTATCGCTCCTTGCTCGTCTACTACGAACCCTCCGAGACGGACTATCACCAACTGGCCGAGCAGCTGCGCGAACTGGTGGTACAGGAAAAGAAACACACCGGTAACACCGTAGAGGTGCCGGTGAAATACGGGGGGGCCGAGGGGCCGGATCTTGAGGATGTTGCTGCTTATGCCCAGCTTGCGCCGGACGACGTCATCCAATTGCATGCTCTGCCCCTCTACCGCGTCTATATGGTGGGTTTTGCTCCCGGCTTCCCTTACCTGGGCGGTTTGGACCCCCGCCTTTTCGTACCGCGCCTCCGGCGCCCGCGTACGGTGATCCCGGCCGGCTCTGTCGCCATCGGCGGAGAGCAAACCGGCATCTACCCCATTCAGGGCCCCGGCGGCTGGCGTATTATCGGCCGCACGGAGCTGGCCCTCTTTGACCCCGAGCGCGTGCCCCCGGCCCGGGTACAGGCCGGAGACAACATACGCTTTGTCCCTCTGGGGGGTGCACGTTGATGGGGTGGGAAGTCATAGAAGGGGGCCTGCATACCACCGTGCAAGATCTGGGCAGAAAGGGCCTGCGCCGCTACGGCGTGCCCCGGGGTGGGGCGGCTGATACCCTCTCGTTTCAGCGGGCCAACTTCATGGTTGGCAACAGCCCGACCGACGCAGCACTGGAGTGTACGGCCTGGGGCCCGACCCTTCGCGCCCTCACGGCCCAACTGGTGGCCGTGGACGGGGCCTCCCCCTCCCTGTACCTGGACGGGCAGGATATGACCGGGATCAAGAGTTTCTTTGTGTCTCGCGGCCAGGTCCTGCGCATAGGAGCCATCACCGGAGGGTTTCGCAGCTATCTGGCGGTGGCAGGAGGCTTTTGTGTTCCCCCCGTACTCGGTAGCCGCAGCACCTATTTGGGGGCGGGTTTCGGCGGCTACCGAGGAAGAAGACTGCGGGCAGGTGACTGCCTCAAGGTGGGGTCAGCAAGACGTAGGCGCCCGCGCCCCATACCTCTGGCACATCCCATAGAAGGCGACGGGTTGCGCGTCATCCGGGGACCACAGTGTGAGGGACTCACCGCCGCCGGCCTCAGCTCCTTGTTCGAGCAATCCTTCACCGTTACCAACGAATCGGACCGCATGGGTTGCCGCTTGCAGGGGCAACCCCTGGAGCACACTCAGGGAGCGGATATCGTATCCGACGGGGTACCCGAAGGGAGCCTGCAAGTCCCCGGGGATGGGCAGCCCATCATCATCCTTGCCGACGGACAGCCTACCGGAGGTTACACAAAGCCGGTGGTGATCATCACCGCTGACCTGCCGCGGGCCGCGCAGCTAGCCCCGGGGGCCGCGGTGTCTTTTGGCGAGGTTTCGCTGGCCGAAGCGCACCAGGCCTTGGGGCGCCTTCGCCATCACCTCAGGTGCTGCCAAGACCAGCCCGAAGGCAGTGGGCGCTTCTACGCGGTACACTGCCAACATCGCACCTACCAGGTGTATGTTGAGGAAGTGCAAGTTCCCCCCGCGTGCGGCAGGCATTCGCCCGACTATGGCGAATAGTCGCATAAAGGGGAAGGTGAACCGATGCAGGACCTCTTTTCTGTAGGCACGAGAATATTCATTCAGTACGCGGACCGGCGGGGTGTCATCAAAAACTATCGCACCCATATATATCACCGCACCGAAGAATTCCTGGTCCTTTTGGCCCCGGCCGAACGGGGGCTGTTGGTCCCCATCCGGCCCAAGACGTCCTTGCTTGCACGGCACATAGAAGGCAAGAACGCCTACATCAGTGAGCTGGAAGTGACCGATGAATACCCTTACGATCCGGCGCTTGTCTCCACCACACTGCCCGAATGCTTTGAGACAACCGGTAACCGTCAGTTCTTCCGCGTAAACACCGATCTGGACTACCAGGCCGGCCGCGTACAGGGAACCATCACCAATCTGAGCGGAAGCGGCATGCTGGTCTGCGTGCCCGCCCAGACCTATTCCCCCAGTCAAAAGGTGGAAATACAGATGAAGCTACCCGACTCGCCCGCGTTCCCCGTACAAGGACGGGTGGTGCGGATTGAGCCGGGTCACCCCGATGACCAAGTCGCCATCATGTTCACACGGGTGCGTGACGGTTGGCAGGATCATATTATCCACTACGTCTTCCGGCGCCAGGGCCAGCTCATCCGTTCCCAGTAAAGCGGCGACTGATGATGACACAGGGATTTCTCCACATCTTAGCCCGAAGCGCTTTCTTAGGTGCTCTTGAACTGCTCCAAGCGGCCCAAGATCTTGATAATACTCACCGCTAACATCCCCCCGATAACGGCTGTATACAGCTGGGTTGTAGTGAGCATGACGATGGCAGGAGGCGGCAAAGCAATGCTGGGCGCCACCAACCAGCGTATACCCACGAACATCACGGCGAATTTGGCCAGTGCGGCCGCCACGGCGGCCAGAAAATCCCCGGTGCTGCTGCCCAATGAGCGTGAAAGCACCGCAAAGACGACCACCAGTGCAATGTTGCCGGCCATGATGACCGGGGCCACCGGGGCAAAGACCATGATGCCCGTCATCACCGCCACCCAGGGGGTGATGGAGCCCACCAAGATACCGCTGACCATCCCGCCGCCCAAGGCAACGGCCAAGATCAACACCGCATTGATCACGGGGCCGGTGACCATCTGCGGCATGCGCATACTCTGTACCGCCAGTGCCAGAGCCAACAGAAGGCTGGTACGTACCAAAATCTTCAAACGATGATTTTCCATGTTTTTAACCTCCCCAACCGAGTGTCTATCTTCTCCGCATCCGTCTATCCCTGAGCAATCCCCACCGCCTCGCGGCCCTTCCCTTCACCTGCGTGCCCCAAGCAAAAACCCGCCTTCCCATGGGAAGGCGGGTAAACATACACCCTTATCCACCTACCCTTGGCTTCAGGTTTCCCCTGGCGTCCGGGAAAAAGGTTCTTGGTCCTCATCCGGCTGCCCGGTCAGACACCGGCCAGCTGGAATACTCGCTCCGTCACTTCTATTTTACCCCTTGCTCAGCCGGCTGGCAAGGCAAACAAAGCCCAATTTACGGCCGCAGGCGCTTGAAGCCACTCCATTCAATGACAAACTCTCCCGCCGCTTCAAGGCATTCCACGCGAAAATGCCAGTTGCCCACAATGGGATCGAGCAAGCGGCTTTCATCCACCTCATCTGGTCCCGTGGCCCGTCCCACCCAGCGCTCATGGCCTCGCGGATCCACCAAGCGCCACTTCACGTCCCCCTGGTTCACCTCTAAATCCAGTGTCAAGCGCAAGGGTGTCACATCATCGTTAACTTGAAAGACGAACTCTTGCGTCAAACAACGGGGCTCGGAAAAGCGCGAGACACTACGCGAACTGGTGAAGAAAAACTCGCATCCGCTCAAGGCAATGATAACGGTCATGGTCAGGATAAGCAGCTTAGCACATCTGCTCACTTGCACCCAAACCTCCTGTAGACTCTCTTCCAACAGTGTAGTTGCAGTCTACCATGAAAGGAAGGGATGTGCAACCAAACCCACCCTACGACCTGCTAGATGGCGGTTTACCCAGCCGGTGGCGGTACCATAACGCAGGGCGAAGCCGGTTAGCACGGCCGAGCATAGCCCGCAGTGGGACACATCCGGTGATCTCCTCCAGGGTCAATGCCGCCTTCCGTCGCCAGTTGACCTCGCAAGATGAGCTGCGACCGGGGCGGTTCTGCTGCTCCTTCTCTCCCCACAAATCCTCCAGATTAATGAGGACAACGCGGCTTCGGCTTGCGGCCAGATGTTGCAAGGCCGCAGTCAACGCTGACCGCCTCCCTCCGCGCTCCCGTCCCAAGCGCTGCCACCACGCTAAACGCTGGCCTTTTGAGAGGGACTGCCAGAAGGTGCGAAAGGTGGGAAGATCGTGAGTGTTGAGACCGGCGAGGCGGCTGCGGGCTAGACTTGCCCGGCGCAAAGGCGCTTTTTCCAGCCCCAAAACATAGGTGCGTTGAATGCTATGTCCCACCAACTCCCGTCCCAGACCGGGGGGCATGGTGCCCAGATCCTCCCCCACCAGCAAGGTGCGGTGCCGCTGCGACTCAAGGCACAGGATGGCATAGAGTTCTCGCTGAGGATAGCGCACATAGACTCCGTCTTTGGCCGTGCCGCCGCCCGGTATCCAAAAGAGCCGCCGGAGCCAGGATACGTGATCCAAGCGCAGACTGTGAGCCCACCGGAGATGATGACGCAGGCATGCAATGAGATAGTCATAACCCTCATCCCGCATCCTCTCTGGGTGAAGAGGACGAAAGCCCCAGTCCTGACCGCCGGCAAAGAAGGCGTCGGGAGGTGCGCCCACCGAGGCGGGGGCAAAGAGCTGGGGCCAGCGCCACACGTCGTAGCCCTCACCATGCACGCCCAGGGGGAAGTCAAGATAGAGGCCATTGTCTTCACCCAGGCGAGCCATCTGCTCCTCCAGGTTCCACTGCACATAGAGGTGATAGCGTCGAAGACGGCTAGCCTGGGCATGGCCGGCCCGCTCACAGCCAAGGGGCGGTGTTTGCCCCAGGTCCTTGGCGGCGCAAAACGCCGCATAGTCCCGGGCCCGGGGATGAGCATCGATCCATTGCTGAAAGCACGCCTCGCGTGAAGGTAAGCCCACCATGCTCTGGCTCAAGGCCTCAAGGAGCTGGCGTTTGACCGCCATGGCCTGCGGGTAATCGACCAGGCGCTGTCGTTTTAGTCGAGCGCGCACAGCCGCCCACTGCCTCTCCTGCGCCCAGGACACATTGACCAAGGCCCGCTCCGGCAGCCCCTGGGGGGCCAAGTACATCTCGTTCCAAAAAAGCCGGCTTGCAGGGCTGTAGGGGCTGATATCGTAGGGCTCATGCCAGAGGGTGGGAAGCAAAGGCAGTGTCCCCACCATGGTACCACCCAGGCTCTTTACCCACCGGCACAGGGTATGGAGGTCATTGAGATCCCCGCTTCCCCAGCTATGGCGCGAAGCAAGAGCATACAATGGTAAGAACACGCCCCACATGCGTGGTTGAGGCGGGAGATACGCCGTCTGGGGAGCCACAATGACACGAGTGCGCCCCTCAAGGCCCGGCGCACGGACCCACAGGCGGTGATATCCCCAGGGTAGCTGCCAGGGCAGCACCAGCCGCCGGCGCCTGAGGGGGCCCTTGGTCTCTTCCCACCGGGGCCATACCCGGCCTGAACGCGTGGTACCGTCCTCCTCGACCAGTTCCAAGGTCACCGGCTCATGTCCCCCCGTCCGGGGGGCAAAGGGCACCGACGGCACCTGATCGCTCCATATGACACACACCTTAGGCAAGACGTCCTGTTGTCGATTCAGCTGGTGCCTGAGCGCCTCCTCCACTTGCCGGGGACCTTGGGCATCGACGCCCCATGCGCCCAGCACCGCCACGAGGCTCTCAGGCGAAGCGCGATGAATCTTATGGGTATGGTCTCGGTAACTCGTTTCTATGCCAAAGCTGCGGGCCAGTTTCAAGAGTTTTTCTTCATGGGTAGACACAAATGACCTCCTTGCAATCGGAGTTAATGTGCTCATCTCACCACGACCTTATGACATGCGCACTGCTCCCCTACCATGCCACGATGAAGACGACCCCCAACGAAGGAAATAGCGTGCCATGAAGACCCGGCTCTTTGTAAGACAGCAGAACAGTCAGCACGGGCGCAAAAAGAAACACCCCGGTGCCCCTTGGAGGAAAAGGCCTGCAGGCGCCCATCGCCGTCACCGTTGCGACATACCAAAGCCCTCAGGCAGCGGGTGGACGATGTGCGCCGCATAGCCAACTTCCTGGCGGCCATCCCTCCCAAGACCAGTCCCGGGGGAAAACGCGGTAAGCAAGACATCGATAGGGGTTTGCATGGAGGACCTTGGCGCCCTCACCCCCGGGATACATGAAGCAACCGGCGCTTAGCTATGCTTTGGAAAGCTCTAGACCAGATTTCGCCCGCCATCCACCAGCAG
>SLSY01000174.1 GCA_007130145.1 Bacillota bacterium | reverse complement strand
TGTCTTCATTAAGTCCCTGCTTCATCGGCTCTTTTGGTGCAACGCAAATGCCTCAGGGTTGAACGCATCACGCTTTCTGTTTGCTAAGAGAGGCTAGTTTCCCCCAAAAGTGTTTACAACAACCGGTGCGGCTTAATCATACAGGCTCCAATCGATACTGGCATCCGATGACTTTGACATGTATAGTCTGGCTAAACCGCATGTCACCGTCGCATCCATCACCGTTACTTTCTCGGCCATAGGGGCAGGCGGTTTGCCCTGGGGTGGAACAAGCCCGCCGCATTTCCAAGGAGCCACCTGGCGATAGTTTCAGGCGCATCCCCAACGTTTGGGACTAAGCACCCCGAAGTCTCATCTTGGATGGCCAAACTTCCCTGCGATCGTTCCTGGCGGCGCAAAGACACGTTGGAGGAATATCAAGAACAAGTCCCCAGGTGCAAGGAGTGCCCGGAAAGGGATTTTGACGATGCCGCGGCCGTGTTAGCATTACCCGAGAAGTACCAGTGAAGATCGCGGACTACCAACGCCTTGAAATGGCTCAATGAGGAGATCCGGCACAGGGAGAGCATGCTGCGCATCCTTCCGAATCGCCCTTCAGCGATGAGGCAGGTTGGAGCACTGCTGATGACAATCGATGAGAACTGGAGTGGCGGCAAGAAGTATCTACACAAGAATACGATTCAATCTTGCTTGCCTGGCCTCAATTACCCGTGCGTCTGAATCTCAGGCTCTACCCGGCCCGTACTGACGTACTTGCTGTATAATGACACATCTCCGCCCCGCTCAGCTGCGCGAGCCCTTTTCTGTCAACCCACAGGCTCTCAAGATCCTAAGGCCCAATAGTCAATCGTCTCATGCCCTCCCAAAAGTTCCTTTACAAGTGTGTCTGCGTCCTGCGTATTGCCGCCATTAATCGCTACCACAATGATGTCCTTCATGAATCGCCTACCCATCCATTCCCTGGATGCTACCAATTTAGCATGATCCTGCAGTACGAAACGACACCACCACTCCACATGGCTCTCCGATCGAAAGGGCATACGGTTGAATACAAGTTCAACCCCTACCAGTATAGGGGTTTGACCCAATGATGTCATGATACCTGGCAAGTCGCGTTTCAAGACGGTGTAGTTCTGACCTCGTATCACACCGAGACTACTACGTGAGATGAATTCAGGATTGAAAACAACAAGGTCGTAGTGACCACGCCGGAACTTCCCTCCCTTGGGAGTTCGAGTTTCCTCATCCATGACGCAGAAGCTATGACCGCTCATGTCACACGAAAAGGTGTGGGGTACTCGTGATGTACTAAGTAATGAATGGTTCCATCAGCTGCCTCCACCCAAGCATAATCGATTTCCTCCTGGACCAGGTGATACAACCGGCTGGCCAAATCATGCTCAGTGAAAAAGAGCGTCGGGGCTTGTGAGAATTCCTGTCGCAACCGTACCAACGCGCGCTTGACTTGCTTGAGTATCACCAACACCCCCCACAGTCTAGGACAACAACGACGACCTTGTCATGCCGATGTATCGCTCGTCAACAAGTGTTTTCGCACGCGCATGAGCTCCGGCGGAGAAAGGCATTGTTCAAAAAAATGCTTCTGTCTGGCATTTGGATGGGGTAGAAAGGCGAAGATACGGAGGAGATCCCCATGTTCAACCGGACCGCCTACCCTCTCTTGTTCTGGAATATCAAACTGGTTACGGATTGCTCTTTCAGCTATGGCTCCTAGGCCAACGATGACTCTCGCCCCTGAAACAGCGATCAGCTCCGACAAGTAGCGGTCCCTACACTCTTTCAAGGCTTCTCTTACCCCATATTCGCTTCTTGACTTGCAGTGCACCACTTCTGATATACAGTAGTCCACACCCGGGCGCGCCGGTCTTTGGAGAAGTTCCTTGGCACGATGGCGCACGGCGGCCCAATAGCGTACCCACCTTTGACTATACTCGCCCGTCCGTAGTAACGTATAGAGTCCTTTCTTGGTCCACGGCCTCGCCCCGCCGGCGAAGCGGTTGAGCCAAAAGTCAATCAACATTTCATCGGGCCAGGCTCCGGTGGGATATTCCTCAAGCGGACTAATGCTCGGATTCGATCCAACAAAAAGGATCGGAGCTTTTGTCAACTCTCCACTCCATGGTTCAGGCAGCTGAAGACGCTTGAGAGAGTCTGCCCCTTGCTTTGCGACTATCCCATGGCATGGGTGCCCGTCATCATCCTGCTCCAAACATGTTGTGGCGTTGGGGCAGCGTGCGATGGCCAATAGCAGGCTCGTTTCCCTATGGCTCCGCGAGTCCAAGTCCCCACTCCTTCTTGACCACCTTGTAAAACGCCGCTCCTTGCTTGAATCAGTCATTCGCTGGCTACCAATGTCCGCCCCGATTCACTAAGACGCAAAGCCCCGGACACCCGTCGCCCCATCCCGAAATCACAGAAGATCACTGGGCTGGGCTGTGGGCCCAGCCCGTCCAAAGCTTCTTCTATCTGAAATGAGAAGCAGCCTCTTGGTACTTACTTATCGTGGACTCAAACCCGTTTCGATAGGGACAACTCCGGCGAAACAAAGTCGGGGGACACCTGAGCAATGGTCTGGGTACGATAATAGGCCCTGATCAGTCCCTGCTCCGCAAGAGTGTCATCGCGAGATACTTGCGCTCGAAATCCGACGGGCTGCTGCGTCCTGACCAAGGGCAGATCCTCAGCCATTCACACCCACTCCTTCAAATAGACGTTGGACCTCCATGCACGCCTCAGTATCCAGGCGAGTCACCCGGGCTTGCTCGGTGCATCTTCTCGCCGGGTTACCGACCAAGAGGCCTGTTCATCGCCCTCCACGAATTGAACCGGACGAGACACTCCGGCCGCCCGCTCGCACAACAGCTCAAACTGAATCTGTACCGTTTCCGGCTCCCGGTCTTCATTCCATGCGGTAACTTCGTAGGTCTCCGGATCCCCGCCCACCCTCACCCGGAGCTGACGGCTTTCCGGTAGCTCCTGGGCCGTGATGGGATCCAGTCCCTGCTCCTGGCGAACCAAGTTGATCACATGCAACACAGCCCGGTCCACTCGGAGCATACGACCGCTGACTTCAGCCGGAACAGTGACCATGGTATCGTCCTCCGGGTCGTGGCTTGGGACTTGTTGTGCCGCTTGCAAGATCAAGATCTCCTTGATCTAGCCCGCTGTGAGGTCGGGCTTTAGGCTGCGGGGAATGGCCGCCGCACCTGATACCATGGGGGCGGCAAAGCTGTTACCGCATTGGGTGACACTAAAACCATCCCGGTCGTGATGGGTCACGATGCCCACCGCCGGTGCGGCCAGACTCACCTCCAGCACTGACGGCACGCCTTCAACCTCTGCCATGTAATTGGAGAAGTATACCCGCTCACCCCTGTGATCAAGGCCGCCCACAGTGATCACGTTGGGGACTCTCTGACCAAACCATTCGCCCACTGATGACACCGGGACCCCGTCGTTTCCGGCCGCGACCACAAATAAGACATCTCCGTGCTTGGTCAGGGCCCACGACACGAAGCGCTCAAATGCCTCATGCACCAGTCGGTTGGTAGTAGCCAGCGCTTGTTCCTCTTCTCCCGGCAGTATGGGACCCATGGATACATTGATGATACTGGCACCGGCCTCTACCAACTCCTTGAGCCGGACCAGAGTTCGAAAGATGTAAGCCTGCTGGTTATGATAAACCCAGGTGGGATCATCCTCTTGGGCCTCCTCGCCCTGCTCGTCGCCATCAGCACCCTGGCCCTCACCTTCATCTTCCCCGTTCTCTTCTTCACCGGCGTCCGGGACGACCAGTTGGAAACGGGGCATATCGTCACCTTGAACATGGACCGTGACCGACAGATTGCTTCCCAGCACGGAGGCAACCCCAATGCTCCGTCCCACGCGGTGGTCGGCAGCAAGAGTATGAACCACATCTGTGCCATGGCTCGAACGCTCGCGTCTTTCACCGATAGGCACGCTACCAATGGCGGCTGCGCTCAAACCGCCCAGCCGTGGCCCGTCGGTGAAATTATACTCCCCTGTTTCACCCCAGGCCGCACTATCATACACTCCGGCCTGAACCCCATGCAGCTCGAGTCCTGACCCGGACACCATGGTCCAAGCATCTTCGAGCCCGATCATCTCATAAGGACGGGGCAGCGACGGGGGATAGATGCCGGACAACTGGCATCTTTGCACGTAGTGTTCCATGGCATAGTTGGGATTAACGGTGGGCGTGCACTTCTCCACAACGGGAGTTCGCGGACCGGTGAACATAACCACATTGGGAAGGGCCAGTTCCACCTGTTCGAGAGCTTGGGACTCGGCCATGCGCCCGAGAATTGCCCGAGCGAGGTATCACCCGTCTGAAACTGATACGCACCGAGAAACTCGATCTCGCCTATCACTTGCGCATCCCAGTCCCGGGCCAGCTCTTCTGCGTCTTCTCTGGTTAAATCCTCTCCCAGAAACAGCCAGATCTGATCGATGGGCGCATATCCCCCACCGGGTATGGGCACCAGATCCTCTGGTTGTGGATCGACGATTTCTACCCGTCCCAGATCGTAAGCGCGCTCAGAAGCACAAAGGCCCCCAAGTGAGTGGGAGCCAGTCTGGGTGCAATGGCTTCATCATCTCTCTCATCGTTCCCATCGTCTGTGGCCGTCGGAGTGGATGCCACCGGATCTTCTGCGGGCGTCGGGCCCGAGAACAGCCCGCATCCCAGCATCCCCATGAATAGGCCCATACACAGAAAAGCTATAAGGACCGTCCCGAGGTGCTGCGGCCCATTCGGGCTAGACGGTTTTCTCCCCATTGACCCGCTTGAAGATGGTTTTTTGGTCAACACTAGCTTGATCCACCACCCTTCCGTACTTCTATCAAAAGCTGATTCCACCATTCTACACAATGACAGGATCTTCCTTCCCCCTAGTGATGATGGGGACAGCCCGAAGACCTGCTTGGTGCACCGTTGCCTCCCCGCCGGGGCAAGGAAGACCGTGGCTTCTGACGACCTATATGGTGCAAGATGGCGGTCTGGTTGGTTTTAGACTTCAACCGGCCGTAACAGGTCTTACGCCAACAATGCTCCTGCTATGGATCGCCGTCTTGGGACAAGAATCAGCCGCACCGGTTGAAGATGAGCGAGCGCGTTTCGCGCCCCCTAATCATGATCAGTAAGCACCTCGACCAATAACGCCGGAGGGCCAAACGATAGAGGTGCCCTCTTGTCCGCATGGATAAATAGCTGGCGTGGAGACGGCATATTCCACCCTTGACCTAACCGCGCCAGGGAAGTGGCGCGTGTAACCGTTTAGCATTGGCCCAGCATTATCTTTGGAATGGAGAAACGAGAAACAGCAACGCCGGACCCAGGAATATGATGACCACACGACCAACGAGTGCCGGGGTCAACCTCAATGAGCTCAAGGATGCTCTCAATGATTGTCTTCATTGGAACAGTGAAAAGTAAAAGAGGATTAGGACGTCATGTGGTGCAATGTATCCCTAGAGTGTTGGCGCATAAGCCTTGGGTTGGCGGTATGATAGTCCCAGAAGACGTCCGCACCCCTTTTTGCAGTAATCTTACCCCGGCATAAGAGAAGAACCCACTCTTTGGTTTTTGACAGCTGCTCTGTGCGCACGAGATGGACGATGAGCAAGTTCGATTTTGATGCTAAGAAGCTAACCCAAATGCAGGCCTCTTTACCCTCGGGAGTGTACCAGCTCATGGAACTCTTGATCCGATAGAACAGAAAACTTCCCTCCTTACAGGGAGTGTGTGAAAATGGCATGCTGATTGTCCACCATAGCGGTTGACACTTCTGGTCCTAACCTCGACTACCAATGAGACATAGAGATTTGCTTACGTTGATGCAAAGTCCGGGTAATCACTCTAGTCACAAGGAGGGACACATGAACGAGAAGAGTCAGGTAAAACCTTTCACCTACTTCCTACATGCCCTGATCGCCTTTGGGTTCTTGGGCATGGAGTTTGGCGTCTTATTCATTTCGAGAATCATCGATGGTAGATCAATGGCGGAGCTAGGGAATTGGCCCACGAACTGGTACGGCGCCATAGCCCATTGGATCATAACCATAGTGGTATGGAGTATCGGTGTCTTAATCTATGTTCGTTGGGCAAAGAACAAGGGTGTGCTTCCAGAACTCATAAGCTTTGAGTTTAATGGCAAGGTTGCCATGCTAACCGTGGCGGCCGTCGCTGTCGTTGTTGTTACGTCTCTGATTCAAAGTCAGATTTATGAAATTTCCATACCCCAGTTATTTCGAGAGTACAGAGGATTTAGAAATATGTACGGGGATCATGCACTGATAGTAACCATATTCCAAAATATTTACTACGTGTTTGAGATGTTTTTGGTGTTGATCATGGTTGTGTTTTTTCAACGGGCCGGGGAGCTTTGGTTTAGAAGTAGCAAAGTGCCTTGGTCAAGCATAGGTCTCATGATGACCTGGGGCGCCATTCACTTCTTGTCCCATCCCGCAGGAGCCCTGGGAGTAACCCTGTGGGCACTGGTACCTGGGCTGTTCTACGTTTATGGTGGAAAGTACTTCTATCCTGTGTACGCACTGCTGTTGTTGGGTTTCATGATCTAGGAAAAATGCGTTGGGCCAGCTGTTACTTGACCAAAAGAATACAAGCCCCCTCATCGTTACCTTCAGGCGGCTGGTACGTGCGGGACAGGAGCGTTGTCCTTTGAAAGGAGCCCTTCCCATTCCGCGGGGAGACACCCGGCGCACCGTCACTCCCTTGCCGCCGTGGAGTCCCCGGTGACAGCGGGCGTACCCGGAGCGGACGGTGTTCGAACGGATCCCCTCGCCATGCGGACACATCGTTTGGATTGGTGAACCACCCCATCCGGGGGTGGGGACGATACGGTTACGGTAGAACTGGCCCGGGACATAATGCTGACGCTGGCGTTGGGGCGAAGCTAGGAGAAGACACCGAAACCCCTGCGCGGTTTGCTGGTCTGAGATCCTAAGGCGAGAACGAGGAGGCCGGCTTGCTGGCACTGCGTCTACGGCCTGGTTGAGAGTTGAAGGATAGATATGGCAGGTCCTCAAGTAAGAAGATGAGCGCTGAACACGTCCTCATCGCCTGCTGTGCAGCGCGGGTCTTTTCCCGCCGCAGAAACAGGTCCCGGCTGATCCTGCAGCTACTGTCCGCGATGTGCAACATTGTGAGCGAAAACGAGGAATTGCGCAGAATAGAGAGGAGTGACATGGCCCTTAATCTCATGCTACACTGTCTTTAGAGAGTCGTTCGGTTATGCTTTCTTGTGGACCAACTGACGGCCCTATCGTCGTTCAACAGTGCAGACAGCTAACCGGCTTGGTAGGTCCTCACCGAGTTGAACGCTAATGACGTATTTTGCTTTCGTCGCGCCGAGAGAAGTCCATCCATCCGTGTAACTTGCAAAATGAGACTTTCTGGTAGCATACCATCACCTGGGTGGTGTTGCGCGTGCCCATGTCAAGGAAAGATTTCATCAAAAACCTGTGCTTGACCGGTGGTGGCGGCCTCCTGTGGCTGTCGGGGATGGGCAGTCTTTTGTCGGGCTGCACCTTGCGGGAGCCGACGGTGACAGAGGAAGCAGCACCCCCCACTGCCTACGCAAGACTCGAAGCCGAAGGAGCATTGGCCGCACGCATCGAACAGGCATACGCCCTTATGGAAGCCTGCGAGCTCTGCCCCCGCCGCTGTGGTGTGAATCGTTTGGCCGGAGAAAGGGGTTTCTGCCGCACGGCCGAGAAAGCGGTAGTCTACAGCCACAGCCCGCATTTTGGCGAAGAACTGCCCTTGGTAGGACAAAAGGGCTCGGGTACCATCTTCTTCTCCAACTGCAACCTTCGTTGCGTATTCTGCCAGAACTGGCCCATAGCCCACCAGGGCTTGGGACAACCGGTAGAAGACGAGAAATTGGCAGACATGATGCTGCATTTACAGCGCGTGGGATGTCACAACATAAACGTCGTAACCCCTACCCATGTCATGCCTCCGATCCTCCGTGCTACCCGCATGGCGCTGAACAAGGGGCTCCGAATCCCTCTTTGCTACAATACCTCCGGTTATGAGCGGACCGAGATGGTGCGTCTGTTGGATGGCATCGTCGACATCTATTTGCCGGACTTGAAGTTCATGGATGGAGATG
>SLSY01000214.1 GCA_007130145.1 Bacillota bacterium | reverse complement strand
CACTGGACGGGGAGAAGGTGGTCTGCGGAGGCACCACGGCCCAAGTGGTGGCACGTCATCTCGATGTTCCCCTCAAGGTGGAATTGACGACGATGACCAGCGATGTGCCTCCGGTGGCACGACTGGAAGGCGTGGGATTGTGCACGGAGGGAATGCTTACTTTGATGAAGGCCAAACGATTGCTGGTCGACGCGACGCCCCATGCCTTGCGGGCAAAACGGGACGGGGCCAGTCAGTTGGCCCGGGCCTTGCTCATGGCTGATCAGATTCATTTCCTGGTGGGACGTGCCATCAACCCGGCTCATCAGAGTCCGGATGTTCCACCCGAATTGGCTCTCAAGGGTCAGATGGTGGAGGATATGATCGATCTTCTTGAGAAGCGCAACGTGCAGGTAACGGCAGATTACTTTTAGGCGGCACCCTTAGGGTGAGTGGATACCAGGGTAGCTTGACCTAGCTAAGAAAGGGGCGGGCTTTTGCCCGCCCCTTTGCCAGCTAGGACCTGAGGTAGGAGTCGAACCAGCCCACAATGCGCTCGAGGCGATCCGATCTGCGGCTGGGTGTGCCTTCGCGGGAGAGCCCGTGATCCTCTCCTTCATACATGACGAACTCGGCATCTTTGTCCAAGCGCTTGAGCGCCACAAACATCTGGTGGGCTTGCTCAACCGGACAGCGCAGGTCCGCCGTGGAGTGGATGATCAAAAGAGGAGTGTTCACCCGGTCGGCGTACCAGATACTTGAACGATCCAGTTGTTCCCGCCACCCATCCCAGGGTGTGCCCGGGGATTCGAATTCAATGAAACTATAGCCGATATCGCTGGTTCCGTACATGCTCATGCGGTTACTGACGCTACGCTGGGTGCAGGCCGCTCGGAAGCGATCCGTCTGCGTCACGACCCAGTTGGTCATGTAACCTCCGTAACTTCCGCCCAAGATGCCCATGCGCTCCTCGTCTACCGCCGGTTCTGCGGCTACCACATCGAGTGCCCGCATCAGGTCACGATAATCGCAGCCGCCCCAGTCGCCAACCACATCGAAACAAGCTTGTTCACCATAACCCTGACTGCCGCGGGGGTTGGTGAAGAGGACGAAGTAGCCTTGGGCGGACAAAAGGTGGAACTCATGGAAGAAGGACCAACCGTAGGCATTGTGTGGTCCGCCATGCACCTGGAGCAGCAAGGGATACTTCTTCTTCTCATCAAGGCCAAGAGGAGGAAGAAGCCACGCTCCCAGCGGTCCATTGCCCTGGGTGTCGGCTTCGATGGTCAACTCGCGGGGTGATGCCAGCTGGCGCTGGCTCAGTAGCTCCTCGTTGAAAGAGGTGATGGGCAAAGCTGTCTGGTTTCCACCTTGGAAGAAGAGTTCGGCGGGGACCAGCGGGCTTTCTGCAAGGTAGACTAGCTGTCCACTCTCGTTGCGCGAAAACGATAGCACGGCTTCGCGTTCTTTGCCAGCGACATGCTCCAGCTGGCCGCTGGCTATGTGCAGCGCGGCAACATAGGAGCGGCCTCCATCGGTGAGGAGAAAGAAGAGCTGGCTTTCGTCCTTTGACCACGCCAGGCCACTGTTGGGCACCGCCGAGGCAAAGGGAGAACGAGTGTCGCCAAGGACGCTTACCCCCACACTCCGATCGATGTGCTCGGTTAGGCACCGGGGTGTGTTGCGTTCTCCTTGGATTTGCACCGCAAAGATGCGGTTATTGCTGGCACTGCGCCGGACGTTATCGTGCCCGGTGAAAATCAGCGTATCCCCACGGGGTGCCCAACTGAGGGCGGAGATGGAGCCGGCAAAGGCGGTGAGCTGCCTGACCTTGTCGCTGTCCAGATGCGCTACGAAGATCTCCAGGTTACCCTGCGCCTGTGCATCTACACTGGGTGCTGCTATGAATGCTACCTGCTTGCCGTCTGGTGACCAGCAGGGGCTCTGGCAGTCCAGTTCTTCTAACGGAGGATGTAGGGGCCGGGCTTCAGAAATGGGAAGGCTCTTGCCTTGCGCTGGGATAACGTAGGGGCGGGCATAGTTGCCGTCCCGCATGCCCGTGGCATGTTTGTACTGGAGACGGCGAAAGACTCGTACCGCTCCCTTGGCGCGGTGGTCACCCGGATAGATCTCTTCGATATCGGGTGATGAGGATTGGTTTTTCGTTTTGGCGATCACGGCCAGCTCCTGGCCGCTAGGGGACCAGCTCAGGCTACTGACACCACCGGGAAACGCCGTCACCTTTCTGGGCTCGGCACCATCCAAATCCAGCATCCACACCTGCAGTTTGTCGTCGTCACGGTTGCTCAAGAAAGCCAAACGGCTACCGTCGGGTGACCAGGTTGGACTGTGCGATTGACAGTCGGCGAAGGTGAGCTGGCGCACCATCGCTGAGCCTCCACCAAGGTAGAGATGGGAGATATAGCGATCCTGTTGTTCATCGATGGACGCGACGGCAAAGGCTACTTCTCCCCGCTGGTTGAGAGATGGGTCGGTAACCATCTTGAGACGAAAGATATCTTCCCGTTGTATTCCGAGCATATGTATCATGCTCCTCCTTTCATGCTTGCTTCAGGATTTTACCTGTCTGAGTCATTCGCTATACGAAGTGTCTTACCCTGCACCGGACTTCGCGGAATATTTTGATAAAAGAACGTGTGTGACAGGAATTGTCTTTGAAGGCCACGAAACTTTACCGCATGGGTTTGAGTCCTCGCAAGATACGTTCGAGGGCACACAAGGAGGAGTAGGAAATGGAAAAGATCCCTCTATCCCTTGATGACCTGTACCGGCTCAAGCATATTACCCGCGTGGCTCTATCGCCCGATGGTCAGCGGGTGGCGATGGTGGTCAAGGAGAATGTGAAGGCAAAGGATGCCAGCTACGAACACCTCTTTCTTGTACAGAACGGGGGATGCTGTCATTGCCATCAGTTGACGCGAGGCGCGTCACAGAACCGGGCACCTGGTTGGTCCAAAGATGGACGTTACCTGGCGTTTTTATCCAAACGTGCCAGTGAAGACTGGGAGGACGAGGCCAAAAGTCAGGATGCAAAAGACCCGACTTGGCAAGTCTGGCTTTTTGACCTTGAATGGGGAGGCGAACCGCGGCAATTGACCCGGCGCAAGGAGGGCGTAGTTGACTTCTCCTGGTCAAGTGACGGCCATCAGATTGTCTATTCTTCACGCGATCCATCAAAGGAACAGTCTGAGTATCTCAAGAGTGTGAGGGGAGAGGCCAAAGGCGAGAAGAAGGGGCCGTTTGTCATTCGCCGCACGCAGCACAAGGCGGAAGGTGAGGGGTTTTTGGATGAAGTGTCAACTCACCTTTTCGTGTTGCGGCTGGACACCATGCAAACCCGACAACTCACCGGTGGAAGAGGCAGTGAGAAGAGACCAAGCTGGTCACCCGATGGGCGCTGGATCGCCTTTGTTTCCAACCGTAGTGGTGATGAAGACAACAACTACCGCAACGACCTGTGGCTGATGAGTCCCGATGGAACGCAAGCAAGGCGCCTAACTTATGGAGACATGGCGGTTTCACAATATGCTTGGTCGCCGGCGAGTTCCCGCATCGCCTTCACCAGTTCATTCCCCCCGGAGGACTCATATGCGCTCACGACGGTCTGGACCGTAGAGGTAGAGCGTGGAAAAGACCTAAATGAGCCTTTTGCCACCTATATCGGAAAGGGCTATGAGGAGCCGGCAGCAAGCACCCTGTCTTGTCAAGGCGGGGGATACGATGGCTCTTATCCTCTAATGCAAACGCCAGCTACTGCTTGGGGAAGAGATTGGGATCGACCGGTGGTGGGGCCAGTGGCCTGGCTCGATGAGGATCATCTCCTGACGATGGTGGGGGAGCGGGGGAAGACGCGCCTGGCTCATCTAACATCGTCCGGTGGTGCTCGTACCGTCTTTCCTGTTGATCCCATGTCGGCATTGGAGCGCTTCTCCCTCAGTCGAGACAGAAGCCAGCTGGCCCTGGTGACGAGTTCTCCCCACCAGGCGCCGGAAGTCTATGTGTCGAGTTGGGAGGATTTGACCAGTGGGACTTTGTCCCAAGACGAACCATTGACCGATTTCAATGCAACTTGGCTCTCAGATCGCCTGTGTGCCAGCTACCGGCGCGTGGAGTTTCTCAACACCGATGGTGTGCCTGTGGAAGCACTGGTGGCTATGCCTCCGGGATGGTCGGAGGAAGCCGCGCCGTGCCCTCTGGTAGTGAAGATCCACGGAGGCCCCATGACCTATGACGAGCCGCGATTCGAATTTACCACCCAATTCCTCGCCGGTCAGGGCTATGCTGTGCTCATGGTCAACTACAGAGGCTCCATATCCTATGGGGAAGAGTTTTGTCGCTGTATCAAGGGGGATTGGGGGCCGCGCGAGAACGATGATATCATGAGTGGTGTCGACACCATCGTGAAGCGAGGCTGGGCCGATCCCCAGCGCCTCTTTTGCACGGGCTTTTCGCAAGGAGGCATTATGACCAATTGGGCGATAGGACAGAGCAATCGGTTTTGTGCTGCTGTCAGCGAGCACGGCATGTGGGACTACGTTTCTGCCTTTGGGACCGACGATTGTCACGTATGGTGGAATGATGATCTGGGCATGCCATGGCACAACCGTGCGCAGTATTATCGTATGTCGCCTGCATCAGCAGTGGAAGCAATCGAAACTCCCGTACTCATTACCGCGGGCGAGGACGATTGGCGCTGTCCTTTGAGTCAGGCAGAGCAGATGTATGTTGCATTGAAGAAGCGAAACATTCCTACAGAGCTTGTGGTTTACCAGGAAGAAGGACATGCCATTTCCAGACCGCGAAGGGCCATTGACCGGTTGATCCGGATGTGCCGGTGGTTTGAGCGTTACGGTGGCAATCCGTCCGGCGCTGAATCGGCAAGGGGGTATCCTTCGGGGAACATGGCACCATCATCATAGCTGCCTATCGATGGGAAGAGGAGAGACACTCGGCCGAATGCTCCCAGTGTTCCGGGAGCATTCCGTCAGCCACCAAGGTCCATCTTCTGGGGTTATGCTTACATACGTTTGGGGGATAAACCGCGCTTCTTGCTGCCAAACGTGCATTTGACAGCAAGAAGCCACCATATCAGGGTGAAAAGATACGCTGCCAATACCAACATAGCCATGCCGTGTCCACGCGAGGCCATGCGAAAGAGAATGCCGAACTCATTAAACCCTTCGGGTCTTCCCGCGCTGACCAAGACATGAAGAACCCCGGCACCCAGCAAGATGCCACCGTTGATGACCGGCAGCAGCTTGAGCACTCCCTTGCGAGCCGTATAGACACAAACGGTCAGTGTCAACAGGACGTATCCATAGTACAGTCCCAGCTGCCAGGCCGTCATAGATGTCGTTGCGGGCATGTGAATCACCTCACTGACGAGCTATTCGTGCATGATAGGCGTAACGTTACCAATGAAGGATACATTCAGTGTAATATACCGATAGCAGTTGTCGAGAGGGCATAGAGTAGAATGGAGAGGAATCGCCACGTGCGGGCGATTCCTCTTTGCTATGTCGTCTGGTTGACCTCTTTTTCCGACTATGCTCTAGGACGGAGGAATGCGGGTGCTTTCCACCAACTCGGCAAAACGGTTTGCTTTCTTAGCCTTGGCTATGACTACTTCGGTCACTTCTTCGCCCTTTCTGATGATGGGGGCGCCGCTATCGGCCATGAGAGTGCGTCCGCTGGCCTTGCCCAAAATGGTCTCTTCCTGCTTTTCGCCTACCATTTGGCGCAAGCGGTCGGCCTCGTTGGCTGGAGACTTCTCCATGGATGGTGCGTTCTTCGCAAGGGGCGGTTCTGGTGCTTCCTTCACTTCTGGGGACGGGGGCTCTGTGGGTGTTGCTACCTTAGCAGGAGGAGTTGGGATATCTACCTTGCCGTCGATCACTAGTAACTTCGCACCTATGGTTAGTACCTGTCCCTTGTCGATGGTGCCTTGCCCATCCTCCAGTTGATATTCGGCTATGGAGCCTTCATCATCAACAACGTATTCGCTGACTTTGCCTAGCATGTCACCGGTCTTGGTTATGACTTTGAGTCCGATGATTTCATTGCCCTTGGCCAGCATTTCCTCTAGATCGCTCAGCTCGCTTAACGGATAGACCGCCGACTTGTTTTCGATGGTCAGTGCTTGTGAACTCATGCCCACCACAAAGGAAAAGGGTATGACCGACGGTTGCTGGTACCAAACCCTGCGCTTGAGAGCCAATCCTGCGATGGACCCGTTAATCACGTTGGGTATGACGTGACCGATCACTCCGATTTCGTCGCCTTCCTCAATGCTGATGACCGGCAAACCAATAATCTCCTCGCTCTTTTTCACACTGATTCCCTCCAAAATTCTTCGCGTTGTTGATGGCGCTCCCAGGCTAATTCCCGCAGCTGGGCACACGTCCGCTCCTTATCGAGATGGTAGGCTTCTTCGGCTCGAACTGCCTGGTAACAGTGGAGGTAACGAAGCCAGCGGCGCCATTGGGTCGTTTCAGCGTGACCCAAGAGAACGTTTTCGGCCAGAGCCAAACGTGCTTGCCTCAGCGCTTCCTCGAATCTGCCCTGCTCAAGGTAGAGCCAGGATAGCTCCATGCGTACTTCTACCGGAACTTGACCGTCATCTAACTTGGCACAAGACGATTCCAGTGCTTTGATGGATGTGACGATCGGGCCTTGCTTGCTCTCGGGGATGGCCTTGCGGGATTTCTCCTGCCCCTCCTTTTTGTCTTCCTCGTGCCTAGCGGGGGTCGGGGTACGGTTCTGTTGTAGCCACCGAGCAAGGCGTTGGGGTAACATGCGAACTCCTTCGGGAAGCCAGCTGCTACTCAACACGGTTATTCCCAATCCGCCAACGAAGATGCCGCTTATGATCAACTGTCCGGGCTCCAGATGTGCCCTCCTGTAGAAAGGAAACAGGGCGATGGACACAAGGCTTCCAACCCAGATAGCCCATTGCACATCGGGGTGCCCGTGAGGAGACAGACAGTAGCGGTTCGTGGCGCTGAGAATTCCGGCCATACATAGCACCGCCACAACCCACGTTATGAAGGACTGCATCGACACAATGCGTCAACTCCCGTATTCAGGTAAAAACATTATAGTCTAACTTTTCTATCTAATATGACGATTTCCTGCCCTGTTCACACAATCCTGCTTGTCATCAGTGATTTGGAAGGAAGTTTGCTCTGAGTGTAGAAGAGATCCCGGGTTTGGTTCAACAAATGAAAGGGTGTTGGGCGTGTGCAGAATATTCCTCTTTGATCTCGATGGTACCTTACTGGATACCAGCAGTCTCATCATGTCATCGTTGACGCATGCTGTGGAAGTCTGTGGCGGCGATCCGGATGCTCTGAGCGACTTCACCTGGGGGCGCCCTCTTCGCGATGTCCTGCGAGAACTATGTGCGGGCAACGAGCAGCTGGCATTTACTGCATACCAGGACTTTTATCGGCGCAATCAAGGCATGATTGGGCTCTTCCCCGGTATGGGGCGGGTAGTCGAAGAGTTGCACAAGGCCAAATACCGTCTGGCCATTGTCACCAATAAGAGCTCGTGGCGAGCCCAAAAAGACGTTCGAGATCAAGGATTAGAACGTTACTTCGAAGTCTTAGTGGGCAGCGAAGAAGTTCGCTATGCTAAGCCCCATCCTGAACCGGTATTCACTGCTCTGGACATGCTCAATGAACCAGAGACCGCCGCGAGCGAGGCAATCATGCTGGGTGATACACCGTGGGACATGATGGCGGGTCAGGCCGCGGGAACCATGACAGGCGGCGTACTTTGGGGACCGGATCCTGAGGCCTTACGTTCCTGTAAAGAGGCTGATGTGCTGTTTAAACAGCCCTCTGACTTGCGCACATGGCTCGCGCAAGCACGGGTCGGGTAAATTTCCAAACCCAGGCGAGAGGGAACTTCCTCTCCTACCCCGAATGTAAATATATGGAAAAGGGGTGGGTGCGGTGGTGCTCTTTCGCAGTGGGTTTGGCCGTATTGGAGTCGTTTTGCTCCTGTGCTGGGCGGCTATATTGGTCACGACTCTGATGGGGGCGTACGTGAGATGGGAGCAAGCGACACAGCACGTGGTCCTGTGGCCGTCTGCATGGAGGAACTTCTCGGTTGAGGTTTCCCCTGAGCCATACGAAGGGGCGCTGGTGGCTCTGGAGATTACCAATCGGACCGGCGAT
>SLSY01000019.1 GCA_007130145.1 Bacillota bacterium | reverse complement strand
GGGAGAAAACCGGGTTCATGACCAGGATTATCGATCACGTTCTTCTCTATCACCCGCCCGTCGGCGATGTCCACCAAGGTGTAGTGGGGGCAACGACCGAAATGGGCTGCCACTTCATTGGTATCCTGGGCTATGGCCACTCTCATCTCTCTCTTCCTCCTCTGGTCCGTCCTCTGTCCTGGCGTCCCGGGCCCGTGGGGGTCACTGCCTCTTGCATCGGTTTCAGTTCTTGCGCTTGATAGTCTCGCAGCGCCTGCTGCACCGTCCCCTGAATACCCGAATGAACTTCAATGCCAGCGGCTTGTATTACCTGAGCCGCCTTGGGCCCCAGGTTATCCACCAGCAGGACATCTACGCCCTCCTGGGTCAGGAATTGCGCCGCCTGTACCCCGGCACCCCCGGGGGCTTTTAGACAGGGGTTTTCGCGAATCGTCCAGTTGGCCCCATCATCCTCGGTAAGGGCAAAATACGCACAACGCCCGAAGCGCTCATCCACAGGGGCATCTGCACCTTGGCCTTTCGAGGGAATCGCTATCTTCATTCAAACACCTCCTTTCACATCGCTCAACACATCGGGAATCGCCTCCAAGAAATCAACCTCGTAGTCCTCGATGCGGCCCTGGTCCGACACGCTGGCCAAAACTGGATCCAGGGGGATATTCCCCAGCCAACGCAATCCTTCCTCACTGCAGGTAGAAGCCGCACGGCTATCTCCGAATACAGGGAAGATCTCACCACAATGAGGACAGCAGATGCCACTCATGTTCTCCACCAATCCAATGATGGGCACCTGCAGACTGCGCGCCATGCGAATAGCTTTCTTTATGACCATGAGGGCCATCTCCTGGGGAGAGGATACGATGACGATGCCATCCAGGGGGAGGGACTGCAAGACCGTAAGGGGAGAGTCACCGGTACCCGGAGGGAGGTCGATGACCAGATAATCCAAATTACCCCAGACCACCTCACTCCAGAATTGCTGCACCGCACGGGCGATGAGAGGACCCCGCCATATAACAGGATCATCCTCATGAGCCAGGAGCAGGTTGATGGACATGATGGGTATTCCACTGGGAGTCTGGGGCGGTAGCATTCCCTCTGGAGAGGATTTGGGTACACCACGCAGGCTAAACAAGCGTGGGATACTGGGACCGGTGATGTCCGCATCGAGAATACCTACGCTATAGCCCTGCTTGCGCAAAGTGGAGGCTAAGAGCGCGGCAACAGACGATTTTCCCACTCCGCCTTTTCCGCTCATGACCGCTACTACATTGTCTATGTGGCTGTGATCAGGGACTGAGAGTCTGTCGGGACCAGCATGTGCGCTCTCCACATTTATCTCTCCTTATCGATTATATAAATACTATATACCCATTACTATTGTATTCCCCCCCCCCTCCGCATGTCAAGGATAAGCCTGAGAAAAAAGACATCGCAGCTGTTTTGCGTCGGTACGTAAAAGGGATGATGAGGAAAGGTGAGGCCGGACACTTGGCGAAAAGAGGCAGAAGCTGCAAGTAAGACCCCGTCGACATCAAGTCGACGGGGTCATTTATCCTTGATATGAACGAGTCATCGATCGCCTACTCCACGGTCACGCTCTTGGCCAAGTTACGCGGCTTATCCACGTCGCATTCTCGGATCAGCGCCGTATAGTACGATAGCAGTTGCAGCGGAATCACCGCTACTGCCGGCGCCAGTAGGTCAGGGCAGTCGGGGAGAACCAGCATACGATCAACATACTGAGCCATCGCCTTGTCTTTGGAAAACCCAAACACTTTGCCTCCCCGGGCTCTGACCTCGGTTATGTTGCTAATAGTCTTGCCAAACACATGGGATTGGGTGGCCAGAGCAACCACCGGTATATCATCGACAATGAGAGCCAGGGTCCCATGCTTGAGCTCGCCGGCCGCATAGGCCTCCGCGTGAATGTAAGAAATCTCCTTGAGTTTCAACTGTCCTTCCAGAGCCACGGCATAATCCAGGCCCCGTCCAATGAAGAAGGCGTGTTCCCAACGGGCGAGTTCTTGGGCCATGGTTTCAATCTCAGGCGCCAGGGCAAGCGCTTCACGCGACCACTGTGGCAGCTTCTGCAGCTGGCTTACCCATTGCCCCAGCTCCTGGGCGCCCAACAGGCCGCGTAAGCTGGCCAATTCGACTGCTAGAAGAGTCAACGCCACCACCTGTGTGACATAGGCTTTGGTGGAAGCCACCGCCAGTTCCAGCCCCGCCCGCGTGTACAAGGCCGCCTCCGCTTCACGAGCAATGGTCGAGCCCACCACATTGCAAACAGCGATGCCGCGAGCGCCGCGCCGCCTCCCTTCGCGCAAAGCAGCCAGGGTGTCCGCGGTCTCACCCGACTGACTCACCGCAATCACCAGATCGTTAGCGGTCACTAGAGGCTCACGGTAGCGAAACTCTGAGGCCACATCCACCTCAACCGGCAACCGCGCTAATCGTTCGATCAGATACTTTCCGACCAAGCAGGCATGATGGGACGTGCCGCAAGCCACAAGATGTATGCGTTCAATGCCCTGGGCAGTTTCGGCATCCAAACCAAACTCTGGCAAAAAGATGCCTCCGTCGATCAGTCGTCCTCTCAGCGTCTCCTCCATGGCCTTAGGCTGTTCGTAAATCTCTTTGAGCATAAAATGGGGATAGCCCCCTTTTTCGGCCGCCTGGACATCCCAGGGGACGTCAAAGACGGGCTTCACCTTGGGTGCGCCCGTCCCGTCCTGTATCTCCACGCCGTCAGATCTCACGACCGCCAGTTCACCATCGTCCAAGATGAAGGTACGCTTGGTATACTCCATCACCGCCGGGATATCCGACGCCACAAAGTTTTCGCCCTCCCCCAAACCGATGACCAATGGACTGTCTTTGCGCACAGCTACCAGCAAACCGGGTTCATCCGAACTCATGACCAGCAAGGCAAAAGAGCCTTCCAGTTCGGTCATGGCCGCTCGCGTTGCCGCCACTAAATCTCCCTGATAGTATTCTTCGATCAAATGGGGAATGACCTCCGTATCGGTTTCAGAGACAAGATGGTGGCCCGCTTGCTCCATCTTATGCCGAAGGCGCTGGTAATTCTCGATGATACCGTTGTGTACCACTGCAATCGTTCCGCTCAAACAGCAGTGGGGGTGAGAATTCTCGTCTGAAGGTCGTCCGTGCGTAGCCCAGCGAGTGTGACCCATGCCCGCCGTGAAGCCACCCGCCTCAGTGATGTCGGTGACCCTCGCCTCGAGAACCGACAATCTTCCACAGGCTTTTCTGATGAGCACACCGTCGGAGTTTTGCAACGCCACGCCAGCTGAATCATACCCACGATATTCGAGGCGCCTGAGGCCATCCAAGAGCACGGGTAAAACGGGCCGGCTTCCTACATATCCAACAATCCCACACATAGAATATCCCTCCTGTATTCAGAATCGCATCTGACTCGTACTGAATACGAAGGGCGGCATAGAGGCACGAAAGCCTCACCACCGGGTCCCTTTGTTCCAACGATCGCTCGCCGTTTTTGTGGAACCGTTCTCGGTCGTGGCCAACCGTGGGGCATCCGCCGATGATTCGATAAACCCCATCCTCGTCAACTCACCGGTTGTGAGTCCAGGCGCTCCCTGATTCTTTGCCGCTACATTCGTCCCAGTTCTTCCGCTATCAACCCCGCCAGTTCACTGGCAGTATTCTCTGCCTGTTGTTGATCGAGAGATTCCACCATCACCCTTACCAGCGGTTCGGTGCCCGAAGGTCTGACCAGCACGCGTCCTCCCTGGCCCAGACGTAATTGGGCTTTCTCCACCGCGCCGTTAATGACCTGGTTATCCTCGATTCGGTCTCTTTGCGTCACTCTGACATTCATGAGCACTTGCGGCACTTTTTCCACTACCTGGGCCAGTTCGGAGAGGGGTTGCTGGCGAGAAACCATGGCATTGGCCAATTGCACAGCGGTCAAAATCCCATCCCCCGTGGTGGCGTGTCCAAGAAAAATGACATGCCCCGACTGTTCGCCCCCCAGAACATGTCCATCTCGGCGCATGTTCTCCAAAACGTAACGATCGCCCACCTTCGTCCGCACCAGTTCAATGCCAGCCGAGCGCAAGGCCAGTTCCAGACCTAAGTTGCTCATGACCGTCGCTACTATCTTACGCGTCTTCAGCTGACCGGTGCGCGCCATCTCCAAACCTAAGATAGCCAAAATGCAATCGCCGTCTACCATCTTTCCCCGTTCATCAACGGCAATGAGTCGGTCGGCGTCGCCGTCAAAAGCAAATCCCACACCAGCCCCTCGATGGAGCACAGTCTTCGCAAGCAGCCGGGGATCCGTTGACCCCGCATCCACGTTGATGTTAGCACCATCCGGGCAGGCGTGAATCTCTTCCACCTGAGCCCCCAACCGCGAAAACACCCGCGCCGCCAAACCTGAGGCCGAACCATGCGCACAATCCAAGATCACCCGCAGACCATCCAGGCGACACGCGCTGGTTTGCAACAGAGCATCTTCATAGTCCGGTACCGCTTGTCGCATCTGGCATACTCTGCCGATGCTGCGACCGGTTGGTATCGGAAACGTGGAACCATCGGAGCGAACCAGTGCCTCGATCTGATCTTCTGTGCCATCGTCGAGTTTGAATCCATCGGGCCCGAATATCTTGACTCCATTATACTCGAAAGGATTGTGGGACGCCGATAGCATGATACCAGCGGCTACCCCATAGCGGCGACTAGCAAACGCAACGGCAGGGGTCGGTACCACTCCCAGATCCATTACCGAACATCCCACCGACATGACGCCAGCCGCCAAAGCCGCCTGGAGCATATCGCCGGAGTGCCGGGGATCACGGCCCATCACCACTCCCTTCTCCAATGCATTGAGTAAGTGCCCGGTCGCCCGACCAATGTTCAATGCCAAAAGAGGATTGAGCTGCTCATTGGCCAGCCCTCGTACTCCATCGGTTCCAAACAAGCGTGCCAATACGTCGTACCCCTTATCTCGAGCTTACGTGCGCTCTTCCAGTGTCAGTAATATGGTAGCCGGTTGCACCTCATGCTGCAATCCATCGGGAACGATGACCTTCACCGTTACACGGTGTTCACCCTCTTCAAGTCCCCGTGCATCGAACGTAGCATCCAGTAGACCCTCGGTCACTCTCTCGACCAGATCGCGCCTACCCCTTAAACGAACATCCACCTCGGGAGGTTCCATGGACCAGTTGTAACCCGACGGAAGGTTCTGGGGCCGAAGCGCGATCCCCCTTAGCGTCCGTTCGATATGATCCTCCTCAATCACCACGGTGACTTGCACTTCTTGATGTGACTGCCACACCACAGCACCGGGCGTAACCAGGGAGACCGTCTCAGTGAAAGAGCTGGAACGCCCGTCCACATTCAATACCCGGGTAGAAATGGAATCGATCTCGCCGATCTGGTCCGACGGTGCCCTTAACGTGACCAGTTGAGGGTCCACCGTCACCTTCGCCACGCGAAAGCCCGATTCCGGTGTGCCCCCAATCTGGGGGTTGACGGCTACCGTCGCAGCGGGCGGGCGGGCACGTATGGGAACTGTCACCTCTATTTCTGGCGATGCCAGCTGGGCGCCGCGCACGTCCCGACCGCCAAAATCCACGGCCCGCAACGGTACTGACACCGTCACGGTGCTCTCGGCACCCTCTATATCAATCGTACCGGAAAGGCGATCGACCGTCTGCAGCTCGCTCGCCGGAGCGGTCACAGCCACCGTCGCTCTCTCCAGCTGCATGGTATCTGCCACATAGTCCGGATGTGGATTACCCACCACGCGAATGTCCACATCCACCGGGCGGGTTTCGATCTGATCTACCGTAATCTCCACTACGGAAGGCTCATAATCAACGATACGCAGTGCTCCAAAACCCCAATTTATGCCCGCGCTTTGTGGTAAGGACACAGCTATGGGTCTATGCGAGACCCCGGCTGGGATCTGCTCGAGATCAACGAGGGCCGTAAAGTCAGCATCGGAAAGACCCTCTAGATAGCCCTGCCGTCCTTCCACGGTCACCACGATCGAACGCGGGGATACACTGATCAGGGCCAGTCCGGGATCCACTTCTCCGTATTCTACCGGCACGGCAATGCTCCGCTCCACGATGGGATTCTGCTGGTTCACACCCAAAAACCACAGAATCAACGCTAGCGTAATGGAAAGAATACGCACCGATGAATTACGATCCAAATACTTGTCCATTACCGTACCCCCGGTTCCTCATCACTCTTCTTTGGCTTTGAGTAACGACGCGAGCATCTCACCCACGGTCTTGACATCAAGATGGCGGACTACACGACCGGCGTTGGCCAGTGAAATCGTTCCTGTCTCTTCCGAAACTGCAATGGCTATGGAATCAGAGACTTCGGTAATTCCCAAAGCAGCCCGGTGTCGCCCTCCAAATTCTGTGCCCACCTGGGCGTCGGTGAAAGGCAGAAAACAAGCAGCTGCCAGCACTCGATCGCCCCGTATGATCACAGCGCCATCATGAAGCGGCGTATTGGGAACAAAAATGTTCACCAAAAACTCCGCGCTCACCAGACCTTCTATGGAAATCCCCGTCTCGATGTAATCGCCCAAACCCGTCTCCCTTTCCAGGATGATCAACGCCCCGATACGGTTGCGCGACATCTGCCCCACCGCTTTGGTAACCTCATCAAGCATGCGCCCGACATTGGCTTCACCCATCAGCATAAGCGAGCTGCCCTTGAAGAAACGCCCGCGCCCAATCTGCTCCAGGAACTTGCGTAATTCGGGTTGAAAGACCACCGGCACGGCCACGGCCAGCATCAACCGGGCATTGGCCAGAATCCAGTTGACCGTGTACAGGCGCAAGAACTGACTGGCGAAGGTGGCAATGAGCAGAATGGCCACACCCTTAAGCAGCTGAATGGCCCTAGTGCCCCGGATAAGAATGAAGAACCGGTACAACACATAGGCCACAATGGCAATGTCAATTACTGCTCCAACGACATCCATCAGGGTGAGGAAGCGGAGCTGTCCTAGCAAAGAGACGACACCTCCGAAGCTTTACCCAAGTCTGATGCTTGGGTAGCGGTATAAACAGTTTCTACAATTGCTCGAGCAATACCTTTCAAGACAGCATGGTAATCATTGATGTTTCTCCCGAATCTGGCTGGGCAAACTCTCCAGAGCCCTGCGGGCAGGCTGGTGCCAAATTGGGGTTAGCGCTGCCACCGCCGTCGCCGTATAGCTGCGCACTCGCTCCAGCGAAGGAGTCACCCCCGCGGCGCGCACTGCCTCAACCATTCGCGCTAGAGCATGCGTTTCATGCCGGTGCTTCCACCAGTGTTGCCATTCGTATTGGGGTTTCGCCTTCCGGGCCAGAATCAAAGGCAATGTGACAATACCACCTCTTATGTCTCTTCCTACCGGTTTTCCCAGACTTCGAGCATCGGCTGTGTAGTCGGCCAAATCATCCAGGAGTTGATAAGCCATGCCCAGGTTATAACCGTATGTGCCCAACGCCTCCATGCCGCGGACCGACGCACCGGACACGCGCCCCCCGGCCCGGCAGCATTCGGCCATAAAGTGCGCCGTCTTACCGGCAATGCGCTCAAAATATTGTTTCTCGGTAATATCCAGCTCGCCTTCCTGTTGCAGTTGTTTCAGCTCAGCCTCACACATCTTCGTAACCACCGTACTAAAGCCTTGCATAAGGCGGAGATTGGCTAGAGACGAAAGTGTCAAAAAAGCCCGGGCAAAGAGATAATCTCCCACCAGCATAGCACTGCGTTCACCGCCAACGAGACCCAGCGTGGGCCGTCCCCTCCGCCATTGTGCACCGTCGAGAAGATCATCGTGCAAGAGGCTGGCGGCATGCATCAACTCCACCGCGGTGCCCACCGTGATGAGAGCCTCCACACACTGGCTGTAGCAACATCCTGACAGGATGACCAGACCGGCACGAAGAAGCTTACCGCCGGCCAGAGCCGGACATGTGGCCATTCGTTGGTCCGATAAACTGATACTCTCCAGTCTCTGGCGCACGCACTCGAGCGCATCACGGGCCGGACCGGCCCACTCCCCTGTCAGATGAAACACCACCCTTACCCCTGTTAATCCTCTACTCTTCCTGTGTGAAATGTTCTCACTCCCAGGTGCTGAGCAAGGCTTCGGCAATCTGCACTGCGTTGGTAGCGGCTCCTTTGCGCAGGTTGTCCGCCACAACCCAGAAATGAAGAACGC
>SLSY01000155.1 GCA_007130145.1 Bacillota bacterium | reverse complement strand
CTCCATCTTCCCCTGGCATATCTTCCCGAGGGTATTGCCGAAGGGTCCATTCTCCATCTCTCCTTCACCGTGGACGATGCAGCGACTCAACGGACGCTCAGCCGCATGGAGGAGAGAATAGCCAAGCTGAAGGAAAAAGGCTCTCACCGGTGAAGGTCCGGGCTCAAGGCTAGGGTAAGGGGAGCCTCCGCGCCAATCCCTCACCCTTGAGCCCGGGGTTTCACACAGCGTGGCGTGCCGTCATGAACGATCTGGCGCTCACGTGTTGAGACCGGCAAGGTACCCGGTGGAGAAGGCGATTTGCAGATTGAACCCGCCCGTGTAGGCATGGACATCCAACACCTCACCGGCAAAGAAGAGACCCCGGCATTTTCTCGATTCCATGGTAGAGGGATTCACCTCCAGCACATCCACGCCTCCCCCCGTAATGATGGCTTCTTTGAAGCCTCGCAATGCGATGGGCGTAAGGGTCAAGCCCTTAAGCAGGGCAACGAGGCCCAAACGCTCGCTGCGACGTATCTGATGTACGGGTTTATCCGGAGCGATGCCGCTGAGCTCAACCACCACCGCGATGAGCTTTTGGGGAAGAAGATCACCGAGTGCGTTGGCAAAGTGCCGGCGCGAGAACTTTGCCAAGTCCCTCTGGACTCTTTCATCCAATACCTTCTCATCCAGGGCGGGTTTGAGATCCAAGGAGATGCTATACGCGCGATGGCCCACATCGTGCATGTGGGTACTGGCCGATAGAATCATGGGTCCGGATAGACCATAATGAGTAAAGAGCATTTCGCCGAAATCTTCGAATATAGGCTTCCCTTCGCAATAGACCGTAAGGTGGGTGTTCTTCAACGCCAGTCCCTGCAAGTCTTGGACCCATGGCTCTTTCACCTCCACCGGGGTCAGCGCGGGCACGGGCGCTATGATGTTGTGACCGAGTTGACAGGCCATACGGTAACCATCGCCGGTGGAGCCGGTCGCCGGATAGGACTTGCCGCCGGTGGCAACGATAACACGATCACACGCAAGACTCCTCCCATCGGCAAGGATCACGCCGCGGACGCGCCCTTGCCCTGTGACAATACTTCTGGCCTCGCTCTGACACATGAGCCGCGCGCCCTTATGTTTGGCATAGCGGATGAGAGCACCAACCACATCGCCTGCTTTATCAGAGGCGGGAAAGACGCGACCGCCGCGCTCCACCTTAACCGGGACGCCCTGCTCTTCCATTAATGCCATCAACGCTTGGTTGTCAAAGGTATAAAGAGCGCTGTAGAGAAACTCGGGGTTTTTCACCACCTGCACAAGCATGGCCTCAACGTCAGCATTGTTGGTCAAATTACAGCGACCTTTGCCGCTGATGCGAAGTTTCTTCCCCGGCATGTCGTTTTTTTCGACCAAGAGCACGTTGTGGCCGCGACCGGCTGCTGTCGCGGCGGCCAAAAGCCCTGCCGGACCCCCACCGATCACCACGATCCTTGCCACCGCCTCTTCCCCCTCGTCTCCCATGCGGCGCCCTGCCCAGCCATGGCCCGCATGGGAATCTGATCGTCTCTTTGGGCCCTTCATATCACTCACAGGCGCCCGGCTCATCTATACCGCGCTCCATGATGGACAAAAAGATCTCGACCAGGGTTGGATCGAATTGCGTGCCACTTGAGCGCCGAAGCTCGTCCAGAGCCTCATCACGGGTCATGGCCACTCGGTAGGGACGCTCTTGGGTCATGGCGTCAAATGCGTCCACAATGGCCAGAATGCGACATTGCACGGGGATTTCCTCGCCCTGCAGGCCCAGAGGGTAACCCTTACCGTCCCAACGTTCATGATGCTTGAGAACGAGTTCGGCCACATCGTCCAGACCAGGCAAGGACATGGCGATCCGGTAGCCCCGCTCCGCATGCTGCCGCATGATGCCCCATTCTTCTGCCGTCAGAGGACCTGGTTTAACCAGGAGTTCATCGGGCGTTCCGACTTCACCCAGATCATGTACGCTGACCAAGAGCGATAGAGTAGCGACCTGCTGGGCCGAAAGATCCAACTCTTGGGCTAGCTGTTGCGCCCACCTGTCCAGGCGCTGAGTATGGCGTTCGGTGGCGTGGCCTCGTCCTTGCAAGGCCGTTGTCAGCGCATCGAGCAGCCTTGCCTTAACTGTATCCTTATGCAGGAGTTTGTCCCGGTACATACGGTCATCGGCCCGCCGAAAGACTGCGGTGAGCGGCATGCTGTTGTCTAGGGCTACGGCCAGACCCATCGATAGGCTCAGAGGCACGTGACCTTCATGAGCTTGTGTTGCCCGTTGAATCTTGTCGACCACCTGGTAACCTTTGGTTTGGTCGGTCGCAGGAAGCACAACTCCGAACTCATCCCCTCCCACGCGCGCCACGAAGGCCCCTTGACCCACTGTTTGACGGAGCAACTGTGCGACGTCCCTGAGCAATTGATCGCCCTGATGATGGCCCAGTGTGTCATTGATGACTTTCAGTCCATCCACGTCGATGGCGAGAAAGGCTAAGGGGTAGACGTCACGCCCGACCAGATGCTGCATTTGCTCATCGAAAAAAGCCCGGTTGTGAAGACCGGTCAGCTGGTCATGGTAGCGCAGGTAACGGACGCGGGCATCCGCCTCCTGGCGGGATAAAGCATGAGAGAGAAGCTGCGATACGAGCCGGGAGAATGTCATCTGCTGCTCTGACCAGGGCCGTTCTTGGGCCGAGAGCAAACCCACAAATCCGGCCGGCTGCCCCGACAGAACCAGCGGTAGAAAGAGCGCGGCGCCGATGCCCTGTTCCATCAAAAAGTTCCGTTCGCACCGTGCTTTGCCGGGTACGTCGGTGGATCCTGATAAAGACACGGTATTTCCCCGCCTCATTTGCTCCACCAACCACGAGCAACGGTGGAGTGGCCACTGACTTGGCCTATCCCCTCCACCCCGGCGCTCATGAGCACACCACTGGTGGGTATTCACCAGGCTCTCCCCATCATCGGACCATTGAAAGATAACGCTGGCATCAACGTCTAGCAACGTACCAGACTGTCCGAGGGCGGCCACAATGCCCTCGTCCAGGTCCTCTGATGAAAGGCCCACAAATTGCGATGATATGGATGCCACCATCGACTGGAATTCCAACTGCTGGCGAAGGTCCTCTTCGACTCGCTTACGGTCCGATATGTCCTGGCTGGAGCCAACAATATAACGAACGTGCCCCTGGTGCAAAACGGGAGTGAGAGTGGTATGCCAGATGCGCTCCCCAACCGGGAGGTGTAACGTTTCTTCGTAGGAAACCGGCGTCTTGGCGCGCACACAACGTGCATAGTTGCCGGCGATGATGGCACCGGATTCGGCTCCCAACACCTCCTCAGGCGACTTGCCTTGCATGTCGTCCAACGACAAACCCGTCAGGCGCTGATGCGAGCGATTGGTGCGTATGAAACGGAAGAACCCGTCCTCTTCCACCGCCACCAAGAACATGGCGTCCTGCGTTCCGTCGAAGACGCGCCGGTATTCGTCGGACAGGCTCTTGAGGCGCCGTTCCCACCAGGAGCGCACCAGGGCACTGCCCATGATCTCGGCGATGGTTTGCAGGGAGCTTTTCTCCTCATCCGTCCATTCTCTGGCATCATCCTCTGACTGAAAGACCACACACCCCCTCAGCTGCCCATCATCAACCATGGGTAGAACGGCCCAGGTGCCGTGCGGGGGAAGAGACAACCCTTCGTGAACCGGGCTGGGGCCAAAACGCGCAAGGGAATCGGGTTGCCTGTCTTCTAGGTGCTGCCACCATCGATCCAAATCTTCAACGGTCCCTTGGTGCCCCGCACGGTTAAGAAACGAAGGGCCTTCCCTTACCCACTCAAATGAGCGCACCGTGTATCCCGGCCCGTCCGGTGCAAACAGCACCACGCGGTCACAGTCAAAGTAGGTACCGCTGGCACGGAGTGCCTCGCCTATGGCGCGGTCATACTCCTCACCTGTGATCCGAACAAAGCCCGCCGCCACCTCTGCTACCAGGCGGCGAAACCGCAATTGTCTCTCCAGTTCCATCTCCGCTTGGCGCCGGGCCGTGATGTCTTCGGCTGTGCAGACCACATACTCGATTTGGCCGGCCTGGTTGCGCTTGGGCGTCTTGGTAACAGACAAGAGACGGAGCTGGCCCTTGCCATCGTGCACCTGCTCCTCACGAGTCCCCCCTTGCCCGGAAAATGCCCGCTCATTGCTATTCACACAACGGGCGGCATCTTCTTCCGTGCGAAACCGAGCGATGGGCTTATGAACCATGTCCTCTTTGCACGTTGCGAAAAACTCGGCATGCGCCCGGTTTACCCGCCCGTAGGTTGACGGGTCGGTCAGATGCCAGACGTGACTCTCCATACTATCCAAGAGCAGTTCCTGTTCCGAGGCCTTCTCCTGTACAAGCTCTTCAGCCTCCTTGCGCAAGGTCACATCCTCAGCATTGATCAGAATGCGCGGTGGTTGTGAATCTTGCCGGGGCAGCCGTCGCACCCGGTGTTCCACCCATCGAGAGTCCCCCTGACGATTCATAAGTCGCAGCAAAGACGGCACGTCATCATCCGAGGTCTTCTCAAATAGGTCCATGGCTCGAGCGCGGTCCTGGGGGTGGACCAAGGCGAGAGCAGGTTCTCCCACCAGTTGCTCGGGGGAAAAACCGAGCACACGACGATAGGACTGATTGCAATAGAGAAAACGACCGTTTTCGAGCACGCAAATCATATCAAAACTGTTCTCCGTCACAGACCGGTAATTCTCCTCGGAGATCCGCAGTGCTTTCAGGGCACAGGTACGTCTCAGCACCGAGGCGAAGTGATGAGCCGCAAGTTCCACTTCATTGGCATTGGACAGCTCCTCCCCCACCCCCATAAACATGATGAGGTCACCCACGATCTGGTCATCACCGGAAATCTCCATCACAAAGGTGGCGCCCAGGCCGAAAGCCTTAGACAAGGCCGTGGCTGTTGGCAAGGATAACGCACCGGTTGCTGCCTCATAGAGACTGTTGAAGCGGACCAGGCGATTCTTCTGGATTCTGCGTACGCGTGCGGGTAGTAGCGGCCAGCTCCTACCAACAATGTCGAAGCCACTCAGGCGGATCGCTTTTTCCATCAAGCTCGTGGGCCCGGAAAACGCCCGGGTGGTGGAAAACTCCTCATCATAGGTGTTAATGGCGGCAAACTTAGCTCCCGACAGCTGGCGCACGGTATCAGCTACCAGCTGATAGTCAATATGAGCCATGGGTTGATCTGCCAGCTGGGTGGTAAACTCCACAACCTGGCCGAGAGTGCTCGCTTTATAACGTTCTGAAACGTCCCGCAGCACCGTTCCAATGACCCCCGAACCGGCCCAGAACACTCTGATTTGCAGCCAGCGCTCCCAAGAAGAACTGTATGCTTCCAAACTCTGAACGTCCTGGGTCCTGGCGACCTCCCGGCAACAGGATAGCCAATCGAATCCCTCGTGTTCCAGCTGGGGGAGCACCTTTCCAATGCTTTCGCGGCATAGAGTTTCAGATGGCTGCTGTACAAGGGCCGTAAACACCGGATTCACCTCAGTGATGATGAAGTCCTCGATGTCTCCGTCCTCACAGTACACTGCTTCTTGATAGACCAGCGCATCTGCCATATTGGCTACGAAGTTTCGGTAGCGCTCCTCGCTTTGCCCGTCGATCATTGCTCCCTCCCCCCAGATTCCCTACCGTATGATCAAGTATTCGTGCCACGACTCATTCTACCCCAAAAGAAGCCCTTGGTGCCACTGGCCTTGCACCTCAAGCACGCACTCTCATCGCGCCTCCGTTACGCAGCCCTGCGGGTGATGCTCCCGCACAGGCAGATCGACAAATACCGTGGCATAAAGGAGGTAGGGCTGGGCATACTCGGCCGTCAGACAGCGGACAAACTCCAATTTCGCACTTAGGTCGGAGTCGTCCAGAGAGAAGAAAGCGTCCTTCTCCTCTCGAGACGCGGTGTTCTTGAAGTAGCCCCAAAGATGAGCAATGGCATTGCCCAACCCCTTGCGGCTGGGCGGCTCTTGCACCATACCGGTGACCATATCCACCAAGCCGTGCGCCTCCCCGATGGGGAGATCGCCTTCATGATGCAGGTGAGTTTGGACTTGGCGGTAGTACTGATAGCCCCGGGCCATCACTGCATACTTGTGGTGGGCCCAAAACTCCGAGGCGCGTCGGGGAAGTGGCAGACGGCCGCGCTGCTCATTCACGCGATACTTCTCATCCAATAACAGCAGCTGCTGAGAGGGTCGGTCCAAAAACAACATCTCACCGTCTCCGCACTCGTCACCGGCCACTTCATGAAGGGGGCTTTTGTGCCTAAAGCCGCGGTGACACATCTCGCTGACCGTCAGAGCATGGCGCTGCCGCAGCCGGCCCAGCTGCTCTCGCCAGCGCATGGTCTCGGGATGGCAGGCATAACCTTTTTTCCCTTGGGTTATGATACTGTATATGCCGTGAATCTCCACATGCTGGCCCAAGAGACTCTGTCTTGACAGGTAGCCGGGATGGACATCCCATACTCGCACCAGTCCGCCCCCCTTGTAGCACTGACTCAATCCTATGCCTCTTGCCTCGGCCTGTAACCCATCATGCTTGCTTGAGCGTGGAAGCCTCAATCTTTTTCAGCGGTCGCACCACGGGACCCTGAATCACGTCACCCTGGTAGGTGAAGCGACCTCCGTGACAAGGACAATCCCAGGACTTCTCCGCCGCGTTCCAGTTTAGCTGGCATCCCATATGCGTGCAGGTGGTGTTCACCAGGTGCATTCGCCCCTCTTCATCCCGATAGGCACCGATTCTCTTGCCGTCTGACTGGAACACGCCGCCATGGCCTGGTGCGAGTTGGATACTACGGGGCCGAGCGGTGATGTGCTCCCGAATGATGGTGCCGGTCACGTTCAACCCCTCTGCCACAAAGCGACGGGCCGAAGCACGAATCGTCTTGCGCGAAGGATGATAGACATCCTGCCAGGGACTCTGTCCCGCAATGATGAGGTCGCGCAAGATCATCCCCGCTGCTGTACCATTGGTCATACCCCATTTGCCAAAGCCGGTAGCGACCAGCTTGTCCTCAGAGCGCGACGAATAAAACCCCACATAAGGGACACCATCTACCGTCTTGTAGTCTTGCGTCGACCAGCGGTAAGGGATCGTTTCAACCGTGAAAAGTTCGTCGGCAAAGTTGGTCAGGTGGCAGAAGTGTTTTCTTGTATCAATACCCTGGCCGGTCTTGTGATTTTCGCCGCCGATTAGGACGAGCTCTTCGTTGCCATCGGGCTGTGCCCGCAGGGAACGCCCAGGATACTCTAAACGCAGATACATGCCGCCGGGAAAGGCCTCTTTGGTCCGAAGAGCCACGATGTACGAACGGCTAGGATACATCCTCAGCGAATAAAACATGGCCTTCCCGTCCACCGGACAGTTGGTGGCCATGACCACCGTGGTCGCCGTGACACTCCCCCCGTCTTGCGTATGAAGCCGGTGGTGCTTTCCTTGTTCAAACCTCACAATACGGCTTCGTTCAAACACCAAACCGTTGCAACGGGCAAACTCGCGCGCCAGCGACAACAGGTAGCTACGGGGATGAAACTGCGCCTGACCATCAAAGCGCACGGCCCCTCTTACGGCCAGGGGCAGATCCAGCGATTCGCAAAAGTGCGCCTCAATACCCAAACTCTGCGCCGCCTTGACTTCCTCTTCTATTTCTTTTCGATGTTCCTCTTTCTCCGTGTAAACATAGGCACTCTGGGAACTGAGATCACAGGCTATCGCATGCTCGGCCACGTGTTTCTTGATCAGTCTGATGGCGGCCTCATTGGCCTCTGCATACTGTTGGGCCAAGCCCCGCCCCATGAGGCGCATCATACGACTGTAGATGAGGCGATGCTGCGAAGATATCTTGGCCGTGGTATGACCGGATACACCCGCAGCCAAGGTTTCGGCCTCGATCAGTGCCACCTTCAACCCCTCATTGCGCAGGAGATAAGCGGTGGTTATACCGGCAATACCTGCCCCCACAATGGCCACATCAACCGTCAGGTCAGCGGTGAGTGCAGGGTAACGGCACGCGGGGGTCGATGCAATCCAATAAGACTCAGTCGGCTTTGCCCATACAGCATCATACCTGTCCATACTCGCTCCTTTCAAATGGCAAAGTCCTGTCATCGATGGTACGTGAGATCTTCTATTCATACTATAACAGAGGCGGGCGGTAGGTGTGAACCTTAGTTTCGCCGAT
>SLSY01000152.1 GCA_007130145.1 Bacillota bacterium | reverse complement strand
CCGGTGGCGCCAGCTGAACCACGGTGTTGTCGCCATGACGGTAATGAAGGGGCTCCTGCCAGCGAGGGGGTATGGCACTCATGTGCTCCAGCTCAATCTCCCAGCCCAAAGCATTGGCTTTGCTAACGAAATTCTTAGCCCATTGCCCCGTAGTAAAGTAGTCCGGCCCTTCTTGGGCCAATGCCTTCAAGGTCTTAGCCAACGGAGGGTTGCGATGCAATTCCCCTACGGGAGTCAAAAAGCCATTGGGGGTGTGAATCTCTCGTCCTTCCGGGAAATAGGTTCGGCTCTCCAAGCCTTCGGTGAGCACCCCATACTGCCAGGAGTACATAGGGTAGCCTTCTTCGGCGGCTCGAATCCCCTCCTGGCACAGTTGTGCCCACGGTTTTGTAGCGAAAGCATCGTACATGGCTCCCAGCCCAGGCATATATCCTGGTATTGTCGAACACTCTTTCCCTAGTCTTTTCGGCAAGGGTGACCAGGGAGCCAGGCCTGGCACCATAGTTCCCGAACTGGTCAACTGGTAGGTCTTTTCGGTTTCGGCATGATAGTACAGAAAGAACACGCTGCCGCCATGGTTGGTCATATGGGGCTCGATGGTCGCCTGCAAAAGGCTCCCAGCGATGGCGGCATCGATGGCATTGCCTCCATCCCTCATTACCTGAAGCATCGTCTGGGTAACCCAGGGATGAGAACTGCTGCAAGCTGCCTGTTTACCTTTGGCTACCTCCTTAGGTCCTTGATTGGGCAAACTCTGGAAACCGATCATATGATGGCCCCCTTCTCATGATTGGGAATCAAGTTGCGAGTGATGAAGGCTAAATACGATAACCTCATTGCGGCATGTTCACCAATAGTTAGTGATAGTTGATATGGAATCCCTTTCTATAAATGCGATGGCTTTCCCTCTCAACAAGAAAGCATCCCGCCAAGGAACCGCTGAGGAAGAGTAAACCATTTAGTTACCAATTGCAGTTTGACAACTACTATTAAGAGGACTATAATTTGATTAAGTTTCTAATTAATCGGATTGAAGCGCTATCCCACGTTTCCAAGGGTTGCCCCGATGTTACTTGAAGAGGTGAATTCGTTGCCAAAAAAGGTTAAGGGTTCTGGACCATCGACGAATGAACTTGAGGTTCCACGACCAGGAAAAAAGGCAAACAGTCCCGGCAAGCCTGGCAGTGGTCGGGGTCCGACCAAACCTGTGCCGGTGACTCTCAAAAAGCTAGTCCGCTATGGTCGAAGACACCTACAGGCTGTGATCGGGGTAGTTATCGCTGTGTTTGTTTCCACTGCACTAGGTCTTGTGCCCCCATGGCTGATACGTTATGGTATCGACGAGCTTGTCATCGGAAACCAGCCTCAATTTCTTTGGATTGTTGCTGCGGCAATGGTAGGGGTGTCCCTTCTCCAAGGGCTGGTAGACTTCCTAACGCGCTACACCACCGAATTTGTGTCTCAGAACATCATTCACCACATCCGCAGTGATCTTTACACTCATCTAAACAGACTCTCATTCTCTTTCTATGACTGGTCTCGGACCGGCGACATCATGTCACGGCTGACCTCAGATGCTGATTCACTTCGCCAATTCTTGGCCAATGCCAGCGTATACATATCTGGCAATGTGTTGACCATCTTTGGCATTCTGGTCGTCATGGTCCTCTGGGAACCGCGGCTTGCGTTGCTATACATGTTGATGCTACCGCTCATGGCCCACGCCATGAGCACCTACGCGATCCGGGTGCGACCCATGTTTCAACGAGCTAGGCGCAGCTTTGCCAGACTCACCCATATGGTGCAACAGGCGTTGGTGGGGATTGAAGTGACCAAGCTGTTTGCACGCGAAGGCTTTCAAGAGCAGCAATTCACCAAGGAAAACGATACCTATGTCGACATAAACGTAGCCGCGGCCAAGACGTCAGCCCTGTGGATGCCTTACGTCCATTTTCTCATTGGTCTGGGGACCTCGCTGGTCATTTGGTACGGGGGAAGACTGGTGATAGATGAAGTCATATCCATTGGAACACTGGTGGGGTTTGTCGGATATATCGCGATGCTCATGCGGCCCATCAGACAGACGGGCATGATGATCAATTTCAGTTCACAGGCAGTGGCAGCAGCAGAGCGGATCTTTGAAGTTCTAGAAACCGCTCCGGAAATCCAAGACACTCCTGGAGCCATTGAATTACCACCACTTGCCGGTAAGGTTGAGTACCGGGGAGTCGGGTTCTCCTATCGGGACGGAAATCAAGTTCTAGAGGACGTCAACCTGGTGGCAGAACCGGGGGAAACAGTTGCCATTGTGGGCCCAACCGGTGCTGGCAAAAGCACTTTAATCCATCTATTACCACGTTTCTATGACCCCAGCGAAGGGCAGATCCTTGTAGATGGTCAAGATATCCGCGAAGTCACCCTGGAAAGTCTGCGCATGCAAATCGGTATTGTTCTCCAACATACATTCCTGTTCGCTGCATCTATCAGAGAAAACATTTGCTATGGCCGCCCCGAGGCTTCGATGGATGAAATCATCAACTGTGCCAAAGTGGCTCAGATTCATGATTTCATCAAATCGCTTCCTTTAGGATACGAAACCCCCGTAGGCGAACGAGGCGTTACTCTCTCCGGGGGTCAGAGGCAGCGACTAGCCATGGCCCGGGTACTACTGACCAACCCCCGTCTCCTCATCTTAGATGAACCCACGTCTAGTGTCGATGCAGAAACAGAAGAACGGATGACGAAGGCGTTGGCTCAAGTGATGCAAGGTAGAACAACATTCGTCATAGCACACCGACTGTGGACGGTTCAAAGAGCAGATCAGATTCTGGTGGTCAATAATCATACTATCGTTGAACAAGGAAGACATGAGCAGCTGGTTGCAGCCGGCGGATTCTATAGCCAAATATGTGATCAAATGCTGGGTTCGCAAGACCCTAGGAAAGGTGGGTGATTGCGGTGAGAGGTGGATTTCAGGGGCGTATGATGTCTGATAAGAAGGAGGATTTCAGATTATCTCAGTTAGATCGTAGGGCTTTAAAGGTGCTCTTCGGATACACGAAACCTTACTTGCTCCAACTAATTCTAGCTACATTGACCATGTTTGTGGTGACTGCAACCACGCTAGCAGGTCCCTATCTCACGAAGATAGCCGTTGACGACTACATCATGACACGGGATCTTACCGGCCTCAACTGGCTGGTTTTAGTGATGATATTCACTTATGGATTGTTCTGGGTATCCTCTTATTGGCAGACCTATCTTGCCAGTTGGATCGGTCAAAGAATCGTGAGTGATATTCGGGTTGACCTGTTCTCCCATCTACAGCAACTGGATATGGGGTTTTTTCACCGCAACAAGACGGGCGATATCATGTCCCGTGTCACCCATGATGTCAATGCTTTGGCGGATGTGGTGACCACTGGCTTCATCCATGTCCTCAATGACGTGTTCACTTTGGTTGGTATTGCGGTCATAATGATATCATTGAGTCCGCAGCTGGCGCTGATCAGTTTGTTGACCATGCCTATTATAGTTTTCGTCATGACCTATTTGGGCAAGAAAATGCGGAGTGCCTACCGTGATGTTCGGGAGAAACTGGCAGCGCTCAATGCGGATGTTGAGGAAGGAATAGCCGGTATCCGAGTAGTACAGGCACTTAACAGAGAAGCGCTGAATACAGGAGAATTCAACAAACTTAGCTGGGAGAACCTCAAAGCCAATCTCAAGGCCGTATCGGTCTTTGCCCTACTCTTCCCCACGATGACCTTCAGCCGGGTACTCGGTGAAGGTCTGGTGTTGTGGTATGGTGGTTGGGGCGTGGTAAACGGTGTGGTTAGCCTAGGCGTAATGATGGCATTTCTGGGTTATGTAAGGCGGTTTTTCGCTCCTCTCGCTGATTTGAGTCAGGTGTACAACACCTATCAGTCAGCCGGTGCTGCTATGGATCGAATTGTGGAATATCTAGCCGTTAAACCGTCGATAGAAGAACCGAAGCATCCCCAATTGCCCCAGGGAAACTTCACCGGTGCTTTTGGTTTCAACCAGGTCAGTTTTGGCTATGGAGAACATGAGGTTGTCCAGGACCTAAATGTATCAGTTGATGCAGGGGAAGTTCTGGCGGTGGTGGGGCCAACCGGAGCCGGTAAGACGACCATAGCCAACCTGCTTTCCCGGCTCTATGATGTTGACGAGGGTAGCATAACCTTGGACGACATAGACATTCGTGATATACCATTGGCATTACTGCGGAACGAGATAGCGGTTGTGCCGCAGAACGTGTTTCTCGCAGACACCTCGATTCGAGAAAACATCCGCTATGGTCGTTTGGAGGCTAGTGATGAAGAAGTGGAGATGGCTGCGCGACGTGTACGTGCACACAGCTTCATCACGGATCTGCCCAATGGTTATGATACAACCGTTGGTGAAGGAGGGGCCAGACTATCAGGAGGCCAGAAACAGTTGGTCTCCTTTGCCCGGGCTCTTCTGGCAAATCCGAAGATCTTGATACTCGATGAAGCAACCTCGAGTGTTGATGCCTACACAGAACTGTTAATACAGCAGGCCTTGGGTGAACTGCTGACCAACCGTACTGCCCTGATGATCGCCCATCGTTTCTCCACCCTGAAAAAGGCAAATAGAATCGCTGTCTTTAGCGAGGGTCAGTTAAATGCCATCGGAACCCATGATGAGTTGATGCAGGCCAGTGAACTGTATCGGGATTTGGTGAAAAAACAAGGAATCGATGTGGCTCAGCATTGAGTCCGGTGCGTCACCCCACACTCTTCAAGCACTCTTCTGTTCGTTAACCTTAAAACCGCAACCACTAGGACTAGCGATGTCCCGTAGACTCAGTGGCCTTTCACAGGTACAGTCAATCCCCCACGGACGCCGATAGCACCAACAAGAAAACGCACAGGAACAGGCCAAGAAGGGTTTCCCAACTCATAGTTGAAATCTTGGGAGAGCCCTTGTGGTACCGCCGGTAACGATGGATAAGGAGGTAGGTTCAATGAAGATTATCTCGATCTACCGGGACCAGTGGCATCATTCAGACCAGAAGATCGTTCTAGAGAAGTATTACGAGTTCTTTAATGAGTATTTTTCTGCCATGGGTAACAAGGAACGATTTCAGGATACCATCGCTGAACGCATTGCAGCAATTGGCGCCAACGAGATGGATCTCGGCATAAGTGTACTCGAACAAGGGGTTAAGCGTACTAGAGATGCGATTCAGTCTGCACTCGACCCGACGCACATGCCCCAGTGTGTCCTCTTTGTCGGTGAGGGGAGCTGGGATGGAAACGGGCTCATCATTGATCGCCACCCGTATTTCTTCGTGGATCTGAGCCTGGTGAAGGATCGCTTGGGGAAACACTCCCCCTTTGATATTCAGACATTCCTTACTCATGAAGCCCTCCACGCCCTCCACTACCTGTCTTCTCCAGAGTTCTACCCCGGTAATTACACCATTAAACGAGACAAATACTATGGAAGGATGGTGGCGGAAGGCATCGCCTCATACATGAGTGCAAGAATCCTTGGGAAATCCATAAAGGAGGCCCTCTGGATGGGCTTTCTCGGTGAAGCCGAACTCCGTCGCTGGGTGGATTACTGCGAAGAGTCTAGGTGGGACTTCGGTACTGCGCTTACCCGTGCGATCGCTGGCGAGGAAGACCTGTACCTCTGGTATGACCTCTTTGGTGTTCGAGACATGAGTAATCTTGCCGAATCAAGATCCGGTTACTACTACGGGTACCAGATTGCACGTGAACTTGCCACAGCATACGGTGATGATGGACTACTCCAACTGAGCTACGCAGATGTTGAACCACATATTAGTCGATACTTCGCGCCCTAACACTTCAACAGATTTGAAAGAGGCCCGATAGCCCGCACGCGGCCGCTCCTGGCGACTGAAGTACCCAAACTCCGTTCATAATCGCTGCTATGTACGAACCAATGGCCAGTGGTTCAAGAGGTACAAGTTGGGATGAGTGGCATGTCAGCGAGTTGCAGGCTTTTGCCTGGTATCAACAAACCCTCACCATGGACGAAGTGATATTCTACTTCAAGTAACGCTTCAATTCCTTATAGAAGTTATCTCGAGTCCCTGCCATAACAACAACGACCGTTTGACCGCCATCGAGCTGCGCTATGCGATAAGCCAATTCGTAGTTCGTCTTGTTGTGATATATGTCGAGACCGTACAGACCTCGTAGGTCGCCGGACTTGGCTTCCCCTATTCGAGGATTTGAACGGATGCGGGAAACAACTTCCCTGAATTTGTTCTTGAGTTGTTTGTCCTTGAGTTTCCTAAAATATCTCTCTGCTGGCGGTAAATAGACGACAGGAAGCATCTCATGCCCCTGTTTCATCTGAGTCCCCAAAAATGTCATCGGTACGATCCACGTAGTCTGTGGAAGCCTCTCTAGCGAGAGCATCCGCTTCTTCGATCAACTTCTCCACAGCAGGGCGAACCTTCCTGTTGACTCGCTTGAACTCCGCTAGCAGCTTTTCTCCCGTGTAACCTTTCTCAATTAGGTCAGAAAGGATCTCTTCGGAGAACACAGACTCCTCAGCTTTTACGGGCGTGAGAATAAGCATGTCGTTTGCATAAATGCAATCGACTTCCTTGGAAAGCCCAAGAGCATCAAAATACTTGGCCGGAATCGTAATCTGCCGTTTTGAAGAAATACGAATACGGCGCTTTTCCATGGAGTGACGCTCCAATTCTCTACTGATATCTATCATCATTCTACGCCCCTTTAGCCCTGGATATTCGTAAGGAAACTTGGTTTCTTTGACTACAGTATACGGCAGCTTTCGTCTGCTGTCAACGAAAACCTCTGTGCCAAGCTGGCCACCTATTGACGATAAAAAAGGGTGGCGACAGGGCCAGAAACCCGGAAGGTGAGCGCTGAGTACGGCCTCAGCACCTTCTTCCTACCAGCGTTCTTTTCGCTCCGGAACCGGGTACAACGGTCTCTGCGTGGTACACTTCTTGACCTCAGGTCGCAATCCGATATATAGTAAGATTATACTAACTTATTCGACAATAGCGAGGCGTGGCCTTGGTTTTACCTCTTGAAGCATATCTGCTAGCCAACCGGGTGCGCGTGTGCTCGGGCGAAGACACGGATGTCGATGAGAGGATGTGAGTGATGAGCTGGCGCCAGAAACTGACTGAGGCCAGGGAGGCTCTAGCGAAGGCCCAGGTTCAGGGAGGTCGCTATACCTTTAGAGCGAGTAGGCTGCTTGATCAGACCATTGACCTGGCCCTCAAGGCCGGCAGCTGCAAGGGCATCGTAGATGCGGGGCATGGGTTCTGCGACCTCGCCGCCATGCAATCGGGCGGGCAGTACACTTTTCGCGCTGCCCGTGCCTTCGACCGGGCCCAGTCCCTAGCCACGTCGCTGCGCTCTTGGCAATGGTGCATGGCCGCCGGATGGGGGTTTTTCCGTCTGGCACAGATGCAGCAAGGGGGAGCCTACACCTTCAAGGCCGCTCGAGCCTTTGACGCGGCGTTCAGCTGCGCGCGTCATGCCCGTAGTGCCGAGGGGTGTGAGGAGGCCGCTAGCGGCTTTGATGCTTTGGCATCCATGCAAGGTGGTGGCCGCTACAGTCACAAGGCGAGAGCCTGCCGTGCTGAGGCTAGGAGGCTACGGAATTAGGACAAGAAGCAGAGTCTTTGAGCGACATGGTCATCCCAGGGCCGGGCCGATCGCGGTCACCGCCATCATCGATGGTCATCTCCATCAAGGACTAGGTGTTTCGTGACTGAGTGGACGCCCGCTGCTCGCGCAGTTGGGTCTAGGGCAAAAGATCCTCCAGACTAACTTCGGCGAAGCTTGTCTTGCCCAGAGTACGAATGGCGATCTCCATCTCGGATTTGCAGCAGTTGAGGTGGTTGGCCCGGTAGAAGGAGCCCCGATCTTGATCGAAGGAAGAGCGGAAGTGTCCTTCGCCAGACTGTCTGGGTTGGTGGCTCCCCGGGATGCCTTCAGGATGGCGCCGGGAGTGGAGAATCCCCGTGATGTCAGCAATCTCACCGAGTCCTTGGCCGTCGCAGACTGCGATGGCCAAGCGCGCGACATAGCGCATGCAGCGTAGACAGACCGAAGTCAGCGAGGAGGATCGGCAGACCTCCACCTCCGTGCCTGGCTGCCTCCGCTCCTTCCAGGGTTGTGAAGTGAAACTCCGCCGGCCAGAAGGAAGTCCATCTCCAGTGAGTTACCTGCAGCGGTTTTAGCGCGTACGGGAACACCGCCGATGAGCTG
>SLSY01000087.1 GCA_007130145.1 Bacillota bacterium | reverse complement strand
TTTGCTTCATTTGCCTTCTTCCAAAGCTTCGGCTCCGACCAGGACGTCAGCTAACTCGGTGGTGATTTCCTCCTGGCGCCTTTGCCGGTGTTGGTCCATGAGATCATCGAGGCGTTCGTCAATGTTGCGGTTGGCTCCCTCCATGGCAGCGAGGCGGGCGGCATTCTCGCTGGCGGTGGACTCGGCCAGGGCCAGTGCCAGCTGGGACAGGAAATATTGGGGCAACAAGTCCAGTAGCATGACACTGGCCTCTTTGTCCAATTGGGGTATGGTGCGAAATGGTGACTCATCGGGGGGGACGTTGCGAAAGGGACGCGGTGAGAAAGGTAACAACGTCACCGAGCTTTCCTCGTAGCGCAGCTGGCTTACGTAGCTGTTGAACATGACCTCCAGGCGCGGGCAGGCCCCGGCTTGTCTCTTTTCTTCAATCAGGTACAAAAGCTCACGGGCCTGCGTGGTAATGGCCTCTATGCTCACCGGTGTGTTGAGAACAGCGCTGATCTTGGCTTTGGATGCTACCAGTGTTTGTGCCAGACGCTCTCCCACGACGATAAGAGACCAGTCCGGTGAGGACCAAAGCGCTTGACCGTATTTCAAAATGCGGTCATTGAACGGACCGCACAAGCCTTGATCTGAACCAATCAGGACGGCCACACCGCCACAGTGCTTGGGATCGTTGTCTAACCGCCATTTGTTCGGGGGAAGCTCTCTTGTCGTCATATGCAGCGCTAAGTGAATCGTGCGTGTGTACTGCCGAAGATTCAGTGTCGTGCGCTCAAACCGCCGTATGTTAACCATGGCCAAGGTGCGCATGGTACCTACGATGGAGCTGAGATTACGTGCGGTTTGAATTTGACTCTCTATCGCTGCTAACGTCATCATCATTGTCATCCTCTTTCTGGTAGGTCTGCAGTGCTTCAGCCAGCAAGGCGCGCAGCTCTTCCCGGTCGTCTGGCGAGAAGGTCTCGCGACGATCAATGGTTTCGTCCAGGTTGTGGCCAGCGGTCCGAACGTGCTCTTGGACCGCCCGTTCGGCTGCACCCATATTCTCCAAGGCGACGTCATCGAATTTGCCTTCGGTGAGAGCCACCAATACCGCCAGCTGTTCCAGGACCGTTACCGGACGCAGGCGCGGCTGCTTGAGGACCTCTCTGAGCCTGCGCCCCCGATCGATCGCTTGTTGCGATTCCCGGTCCAACCGGGCGCTAATACGTGAGAACATCTCCAGTTCTTGAAATTGACTGTACGTTAGCTTCAAGCGATCCACAATGCCTTGATATGCAGGAAGCTGGGCACTTCCTCCCACTCTGGATACAGAAAGACCCACGTCGACGGGAGGAAGGAATCCTTGTTGATAAAGGCCCGGATCTAGATAGATTTGACCATCTGTGATGGAGATGAGATTGGTAGGGATGTAGGCGGAAATGTTCTCGGCCTGGGTTTCGACGATGGGCAGTGCCGTGAGCGAACCCCCTCCGAGTTCCTTACGCAAATGGGTGGCCCGCTCCAGCAATCGGGAGTGTATATAGAAGATATCGCCCGGATAGGCTTCGCGTCCGGGTGGGCGACGCAGCAACAAGGACAGCTCGCGGTAGGTGTTGGCATGCTTCGTCAAATCGTCATAGATGATCAAGACATCGCGCCCTTGTTCCATTAAGTACTCTCCGACACTGGTGGCTGCATAGGGGGCCAGATATTGTATGCCCACCGGATCCGAGGCGCTGGCCACCATGACGATAGAGTGCTCCATGGCCTCTTGTTGGCGCAGATCGGCCACAACTCGCGCGACGGCTGCCTGTTGCTGGCCTACTGCCAGGTAAATGCAGATCACGTTGTGATCCTTTTGATTCACCATAGTGTCCAAGGCAATGGAGGTCTTGCCGATCTGTCTGTCACCCAGAATGAGCTGGCGCTGTCCGCGGCCAATGGGAACGAGAGCATCAATGACCTTTATCCCCGTTTGCAGCGGTCTTTCTACCGGAGCGCGATCGGTGATGGGGCGGGGCGCGCGCTCGGCCGGATAGAAATCTGCACTGGCCGGGGGAGGTCCGCCGTCCAGCGGTCGCCCCAGAGGATCGATGATGCGACCGATTAGACCTTCTCCCACGGGCACTCGTGCTACATCGCCGGTGCGATAGGCAAGCGCCCCCGTTTTGAGGGAAGGGAGATGATCCATTAGCACCACCCCAACCTCAGATTCTGTCATATCCAGTACCATGGCCCGACCCTGGCCGGCCAGAGCGATGAGTTCTCCCAGCTGCACCCGGGGCAATCCCGCAATGCGCGCGATCCCGTCCCCGGTGCTCTTGACGTGCCCCGTCTCTTTCAGGGGAAGAGTATGGTCATAGCGCCTATCCTGCGCATTCTGCAGGGCCTCAAGCGCTTCGCGGTATGCTCTTTCAAGCATGGTCATCACCTGCTGTTGCCCGACCCTTCTCTTCCAGCAGCGCTTGATAGGCATCGTCTTCCACCTGGCGGAGGTAATCCCCGGCGTTCCATTCCAACCGCGCGGTTTCACCCTGAATCACAGCGCCAAAAAGCAGCTTTTCAGAGACATCGAACGTCAACTGGGGACATTGAGGTTCCATGATCGTTGCCAGTGCGTTCTCCAAGCGCTTCTTGGTAGCTGAGGAGAGCGGATGTGCGGTGGTGATCAACATATCACCAGACAGGTGTTGCTTGAACTTATGAGCATCATCATCTTTGGCCGCATCCAAGCGTTTGACCAGCTGGGAAATGGCTTGATCATCCAACGTCGTGCCAGCCAACTCTCGGAGTAGCGTCTCGGCTAGCCGACAACTGTGGGCAATGATGTCTCCCTGCAGTTGTTCACGGAGCTGACGCTTGTGTTGCTCAAACTCTTCATGGAACCGACTCTTGTACGCGGCGGCTTCTTCGCGAGCTTCCTTCATGATCGCATGGCGCTGGGATTCAGCCTCCTGGCGCACCTTTGACAGGATGTCATCTTTCTCTTTCTCCAGATCCTGTTTCCTTTGCTCATAGTCTTTGACCATCTTCTCGCCTGCGGCTCTCATCTCTCGTCCTTCATCCAGTCTGGCATTGACGCGCTGTTCGCGGTCGGCCATGACCTTGGTGATGGGACCAAAGAGGTAGCGCCGTAGTAAGTACACCAAGACAAATAGGTTGAGGATTTGCGCACCTATGGTGATCCAGTTCAGCTCCATATCCGCTAACCCACTCTATCCAGGAAATATTGCCAGAACGGATTGATGAATAGAAGGATCATGGTTACGACAAAGCAGTAGATAGCCGTGGATTCGATCATGGCCAACCCCACAAACAACGTGCGGGTGATGGTGTTAGCCGAATCCGGTTGCTGGGCAATGGCGGACAGGGCCTGGCTCACTGCCCGCCCTTGCCCCAAGGCGGGTCCAATGGAACCGATGGCCATGGTTAGCCCGGAGATGATGATGGATACCATGGCGATCATGCTCAGATCTACTTCTGTCACTGGTTTCTCCTCACTTTCTTTTGGGTTCTGACCGCCGATGCTATGTAGACCATAGCCAGGACGGCGAATATGTAGGCTTGAATGGCCCCGGTTACCAATCCCAATACCTGCAGGAGGATGGGGAAGAAGAATGGGGCGATACCGATGATGATAGAGACCATGACCACCCCGCTCATGACGTTGCCAAACAAACGCACAGCCAAAGCCAGCGTGCGCGACAACTCGCCGATGAGGTTGAATGGCAGCATGATGGGGGTGGGCTCAAGGTATGTGCGTAAGTAGTCGCCAAGACCATGACGGCTAATGGCGAAAAAGGGCACAGCGGCCAATACGGAGAGGGCCAGGGCGGTCGTGGTATCTAGACTGGCGGTGGGAGGATGATAAATCATGGGCCAATGAGCCACCAGCTGCTGGCCTGAAGGCAATATGGAGAGAAGGTTGGAGGTCAGAATGAAGAGAAAGAGGGTGCCGATAAAAGGAAGGTAGGGGCGAGCATCTTCCCCGGCGATGTCCTCAATCTGACTCTCAATCACCTCCACCACGGCCTCCAGCCGGTTCTGAGCCGGCGCCGGATGATCGTCGTGCTGGAGCTGACGCGTCACTAAGTAGGAGGCAATCACCAGAATCGCCATGACGATCCAGGTGTTGAACATGAGTTTCCAAAACGGCACTTGTAAGGTAATGGCGTCCGCGGCCTCTAGCATTGTCCTTCTCCTTTCGATGTGTCACTTGAGCGCAGCGAATACCAGATGACCAGCATGCGCCCACCCATTACGCCGATCAAAAGCACGACCAAGCGCAAGAAATTGAAGCCGCTAAAGTAGAGCAACAAGGCGGCCAGCATTAGACAACGGAGCAAAGAAGAGGCAAACAGAACCGGAAGGGGTCGTCTTGATGTCGCGAGCCTCTTCACCGTCCAGTGCAATCCTCCAAAATGCATGATCCCCAACAGCATGCCGCCGGCCGTAGACAGGGCCAGTTCCCAAAGAGAAGGGAGGGTCAACTGTCATCCTCCTCTTCGTTGTCTTCGCTGGCTGTCTTTTGCATCCAATTCCAAACGTTGATCAACCCCAGGGTGAGTCCCCCCGCCATCAAGGCAAAGGCCCAGGAGAAGTTCGTTTCGGTGCGAGCATCCAGCCAAAGTCCCAGGAAGAGCCCGGCGAGGGTGGGAACAGCCACCGACCATCCCACCAGACCAAACATACCCATCCCCATCCAAATGCCGCGCCCCTTCTGCCGCTCGGCCTTGAGCCGCCGCTTCCGTCTTTGCACCACAGCCTTCTCAAAATCCCGGTGCCTTTTGGTTGGTTGCTTGTTGGATGGTGTCATTCTTGTACCTCCTCAGAAAGAGGTTAGGTGCCCTGCAACTCCATCATGCGGCGCACCAGAGCTACTTCGAGTCGCGCCACGGTGCCCCGGCTGGAGCGCTCCAGTTTTCGGTCCTCTTCGGCCTTGCGCGCAATGAAGTCCTCAAGATCAGCCAGGTGCGACGAAGCTACAGCATCCGGGGTGGATATGAACAGATTCTGTCCCTTCTTTACCAGAACCCCGCCGTCCAACGCCACAAAACCTTCCTGTTTATCTTCATCGATGTAGCTGATGATGCCAGACTGAAGGTTACAGGCAAAGTCAATGTGGTGCGGTAAGAATCCACGGGCTCCTCCCAGGGCATCCACATTGACGCTGAGAGCTTGCGTTTGCAAAACCACGTGTGTGGGCATCATAACCTTGAGCCGGATCATGTCTTGGTCACTCATATGATCCCGCGCCTTCCTCTGGTTTAGGCGGGGTTGCTTCGCCTATACTCCCCAGCATGTAAAGACTGGATTCGGGGTAATCAGCATAGTCATCAGCCAAGATCGCGTCGCATCCTTCTATCGTATCTTCCACAGAAACACGCCTTCCTTCCATCCCCGTGAACTGTTCGGTGCTAAAGAAGGGCTGGGTCAAGAATCGTTCCAGACGTCGGGCCCGGTTTACCACCTGCCGGTCCCGTTCGGATAACTCCTCCAAACCCAACATGGCAATGATGTCCTTTAACTCACCGTATTCGGCCAGAGTTTGACGGACAGCCTGGGCCACCCGGTAATGGTGCTGTCCCACTACGCCCGGCAAGAGGAGCTTAGAGTTGGAGGAGAGGGGGTCGATGGCGGGGTACAAACCTTGGCTGGCCATGTGGCGCGACAGAACGATGGAAGCGCTCAGGTGACCAAAGGTGTGGGCGGCCGCCGGATCCGTGAAGTCATCTGCGGGTACGTAGACTGCCTGGACCGAGGTAATGCTGCCGTTGCGACTGCTGGTGATGCGTTCTTGTACCTCGGCCAGCTCCGAAGCCAAGGTGGGCTGGTAACCCACCCGGGAGGGCAACCGGCCCAGCAAGCCCGACACCTCGGAACCTGCCTGGACAAAGCGGAAAATATTATCGATGAGCAAGAGTACATCCTCTGAGCCAGTATCGCGGAAGTACTCAGCGATGGTCAGTGCACTGTAGCCTACCCTCATGCGGGCGCCGGGTGATTCTCCCATCTGGCCGAATATGAGGACAGTGCGATCCAGTACACCGGCCTGCTGCATCTCGCGGTATAGCTCTTCCCCTTCCCGAGACCGTTCGCCAATGCCGCAGAAGAGACTAATGCCCTCATGCAGTGCCACCGTGTTCTTGATGAGCTCAGTGATTAACACCGTCTTTCCCACGCCGGCACCTCCAAAGAGTCCTGCCTTGCCACCGCGTTGCAGCGGAACCAGCAAGTCAATGGCTTTGATGCCCGTTTGAAAAACCTCTTCCTTTGCCTGTTGATCCATCAGTGAAGGCGGCGGCCGGTGGATCGGCCAACGCTCTTTGTGTTCTACGGGCTCTTTTCCATCCAAGGGCTGGCCCAAAGCGTCTAACATGCGACCAAGAAGATGTGGGGAGATGGGAATGCTGATGGGGGCGCCTGACGTTTGTACCGCCATGCCCCGGGAGAGTCCTTGTGTGGAGGTAATGGCCACCGAGCGCACTATGTTACCGCCCAGGTGTTGCTGCACTTCACACACGACGTTTTTATCTTCGGGATCGACGATGAGTTGATGATGAATACCAGGTAAAGGCCCGGTACATTCAACGTCAACGATGGAACCCCGCAAACGAAAGACATGTCCCACATGTGAGGTAGGCATACGAACCCCCTGTGTATACTAGTATTGTTTGAAAAGCTTCTATGCATGCAATGACCATTCCTGCCCAGCGGGATCATTCGCCATGTTACGGCTTTTGCCGTCAAAGAGCCACTAGGCGTATCCCCCCCGAACCCGGTGCCCGGTGCCACGCAGGGTGAATGGTCCGGTCCCCTCGCAAACAGATCAGCCCCTGGATAGATGCTCCAGGGGCTGCTGGTGGCTGGTTAAAAGCTATCGCTTAACCCATGTGTCTCAGGTCGTGGGCACAGGATGGACACACCGCGGTAATCCGCTTAGTTGGGTCAAGAAGAGGTGTATTTCTCATCTCGCGCAGCTTTTTGTCTTCTTCCCGTTTCTTCTCGGCGCAAGAATCACAGATTTGTGTATCGCATTCCGGGCAACCAAACCACTTGCGCAACCAACCGCCTGCTTTAGGGGTCTCTTCCACTCCACAGACAGCGCACGTGCGTTTTTCCATGCTATTGTGCACCTCCCTTTGTGTCCTAGAGGGTTTATTTGGCGATGGATGCCGCTATTTCCTGCTTGGCGAAATAACCCGTCGCGTTCACCCCTACGTGTCATAATACGCTAAATTATTACAAATTAATATACAATAGCGGCACGCTGGCATCGATACTACAGGTGTGGGATATGATGTCTACTCCAACAGAGTGAGCGGGAGTTTGCGACACATTTGAGGGGGGGCAACAGAGTCGACGCTTCGGTCTTGTGAACATCATATAGACGAGAGGGGAAGAATTCTTTGCGGCATGTACAGCGGTATTTGGTCTTGTTGATGACGATCTCTTTACTATGCGGGGCCGTGGTTGGTTGCGGTCAGAGTGATGCCACACCAACTGCGCCCTCCGATTCTGGCGACAGCCAAGAACCAAGCCAGGATGACCCAACCGGCACGGGTGGCATTGTGCCAGGTGGAACGGTAACCATCCTGTCGATGGTGCCGGAGGTTGGACCCATTAGCCCCCTGACCCTGATCCAGGCTAACGATGCAAGTTGGGTTACATTGGGACTTGTTTTCGAATCGCTTGTCGTCACGGGGGCGCGAGCCGAGTTCCTGCCCCGGTTGGCGCGGGAGTGGTCGGTTTCGGATGATGAAACAGAATGGACCTTTCACTTGCACCAGAATGTGAAGTGGCATGATGGACACCCCTTCACCTCCGCTGATGTGAAGTTCACATACGAAACCTTCTACCATCCCGAGTATCAGGGCAACGAGCGACATCAAATGCCTGACTTAAGAGGTGAGGAGGAATACCGCAATAGTTTGGCAGCTATCGACCAGCGTGTTAAGGATGAAGAACTTGGAGCCCATGAGGCGGCCGAGTTGAAACGCGCCGCTTATCAGGAATGGCTGGAGTCTGAACCCATTGCAGCGCCGGATGACTATACCATCGTCTTTCGCCTCGCCGTGCCTGCTGCAAACTTCATCAGCAGCATGTGCTTTAGCATTGCGCCGGAGCACATTCTTTCCGGAGTTACCGGCGATGATCTGCTCGAGCATGCCTTCAACAAGAACCCGGTGGGAACCGGTGCGTTTCGCTTGGAGCGTTATGCTTCCGACCAGGTTCACGTGGTCAGAAACGATGCCTACTGGGGCAAGGTTCCTCACCTTGAGAGGATCACGATCAAGACGGTGCCCGATGAAGCGGCGGTGCGTCAAGCTCTGGAATCAGGTGCAGGCGATGTGGCATACGTAGCCTTGGAAGAGTATGAAGCT
>SLSY01000258.1 GCA_007130145.1 Bacillota bacterium | reverse complement strand
CAGGTGAGACCCAAAGAGGATATTATCAAGCGCGTCCTATCCCAGCTAAAACCCGGTGCAACCGTAGTCTATCGCAATCCGCGCAGCTGGTCGCGCCTACTGTATGCTAAAGAGATGGTGGTCAAACCTCACCATTTGCATTCTGCCGGCGTCTGCGTGACGACGTTGAAGCAGCTCATCGCAAAGGAATCGGTGATCATAAAACGTCCGCCACGTACTCATATCATGGATGCCACGGATGAAAGGAGGGTGGAGCCTTTGCAGAGTTTGGAAGAAATGGATGTCGGGTCTCAGGGAAAGCTCGCCCAGCTACCCGAACACCCCCTTCTCGCTCCTCTTGGCTTGCGGCGAGGGAAGCTCATTAGCATTCAGTCCAAACAGCGTTTTGGCGGACCGGTCATGGTTGAGACCCAAGGCAGAGTCTTGGCCATCGCACGCTGTTTGGCCAAACATGTCTTCATCGAAGGCGGTGTGGTTGGTGCCAAGGTGCCATGATGAAACAAAGCGCACGCTGAAGAAGCTGGGCGATACCGTTCTTTTGGTCGGACCACCCAACGTAGGAAAGAGCGTGACATTCAACCGGCTCACCGGCATGGATGTAAGCGTGGCAAACTACGCGGGAACCACCGTTGATTTCATGCAAGGAACAACCATGATCAACGGAAAAAGAGTTCCCCTGATTGATGTTCCGGGCACATACACTCTGGATGCGACCAATGAAGCCGAAAAGGTCGCTGTGGACATGCTGGAGGCAAGCCCACGGGCGATCGTCTTTGTTCTGGATGCAAATGAGATTGAAACCGGGTTGCATCTGCTCTTGCAAGTTCTTGAGCGAGGCCTTCCAACGGTGGTTGCTCTGAACCGTTTTGATCTAGCGCGTGAAAAAGGGTATGTAATTGACCTTGATCTACTATCGAAAGAACTGGGCGTTCCCATCGTCAAAACCATTGCCATCGAAGGGGCGGGGTTTGATCAACTCACGCGAACTCTGGGCCAAGCACTCGAGGCACCGGACCCTCCCGGCTCCAAAGGTGAATCTCCCCACTGCCTCTGGGAGGAGACCGAAAGACTGGTGGCACTAACCTGTCAGACCACAACTGCTTCGCGTTCCTGGCGACAAGATTTGGGACGCTCTCTTGTCCACCCTTGGCCGGGCATTCCACTGGCTTTGCTCATCTTGGCAGCCACCTTCGCCCTGGTCATCGGACTGGGCATGGGTTTGCGCCGGCTGATACTGCTTCCGTTGGTGAGGGGTCTTCTCATTCCGCAAATTGTGCAGGTTGTGGATATGTTTTTGCCTTACGGCATGATGCGCGAAGTTCTCATCGGTGAGTTCGGCTTCCTGGTTAAGGGTCTGGAATGGCCCTTCACGCTAGTATTACCATATGTTCTGTCGTTCTACACTGCCTTGAGCATCCTGGAAGACAGCGGATATCTCCCGCGTTTTGGCGTATTGCTCGACGGTCTTTTGAACCGCATCGGCATGCAGGGTTCAAGTATCGTACCCCTCCTCCTAGGTTATGGCTGCGGCATACCCGGAATACTGGCAACCAGAGTCTCGTTCTCCGGCAAGGAACGAATGATCGTCTCTTTCCTCATATGCCTCGCGGTCCCTTGTATCGCTCAGACCGGTGCCTTCATATCCCTATTGGCAGAAAGATCTATTCCTACCCTGATGGGAATATTCGCCTTGTCAGTGCTATCCATGGTCACAGCCGGTCTTTTTCTTGATCACTACTTGAAAGGGCCCCGGCCCGTGACGCTGCTGGAGATACCTCAGTTACTCTTACCCAGAGGTAGCGTGGTGTTGAAAAAGGTCTGGATGCGCCTCTTTCGGTACGTGTATGACGGTGCCATCCCCATGATCATAGCCGTCGGCATCGCCGCCATACTCTACGAAACGGGAGTGGTGATTATCATCGGCCAGCTGATTGAACCGCTGATCACAGGATGGCTACGGTTACCGCCAGAAGCATCGGTTCCCTTGATGCTGGGCATATTTCGGCGTGAACTGAGCGTCCTCCCCCTGCTGGACATGGATCTATCCACGTTGCAGTTGTTTGTGGGAGCAGCCGTAGGGTTGTTCTACATTCCCTGCATCGCAATGATCGCGGTCATCGCTCGGGAATTCCGTCTGAGCACGGCCATCGGCATACTCGTGGCTACCACGAGCATCGCCTTTCTGGTCGGAGGCCTTCTATCGCGGCTGGGGAGCCTCTTGGTGTAAAAGGTACCATGCCGAGACCTGTCAGCGCCACCGTGGACACCCGGGAAGGTTGCCGCTAGCTACATTCCTCCAACGGCTCACAAGTTCTGGTCCCACTCACGTACTTGCATCCGGTGGTCGCAACCTCCCGGAAGCCGCGTCCAATCCATCAACTGCTACCATCATGTGAGCCTTGCTGAGCGCGGACGAGCGATGGTCAATGATGATGCAGCTTCTAAGCTGGTCCACACCTTGTTGGATAAGGGCTTCGATGCAAATAGCCATGGCTTAATCCAGCACCAATAGTCTGGGAGCGGCTACCATGGCGGCGGCAAAGCTTGATTCATGGCTTTTTCCCACAGGATGCCGGCAATCCACTCCCAGGGTAAGCCCTCTTCATACACTCCATCCCTATGAAGCGCCCCTGAGCGGATTGCAGCAGGCGGCATGTATGCAGATCTGCCCGTCGCTAGACTTGCCTGATTCATGAACGGTTCGCTCCTTTTGCTGCGCCACTCGACCCCTATCGGGGTCAAAAAAATGCAAAAAACGACTCGAACGAGCCGTCTTAGATAACATCATAGGAAGTATGGTGCCGAAGGTGGGATTTGAACCCACATGGGGTCTCCCCCAACGGTTTTTGAGACCGCCGCGTATTCCGTTCCGCCACTTCGGCAACCTAACATAGTGAATGATAACATGTTCATGAGTCAGAGTCAACGACCTCGAGCAGGACAAACCCGCACAAGCTAGCGGTAGATGCGGTATGTCGTTACCCCAGTGCCCAACCAGTGCATGAGCCAATGCTTGAGCCGCTCCCGCAAAAAAGCCCGGGTGAAGGGAACCACAAAAGTGAAACCGGCTACATCCGTAATGAGTCCGGGTGTGATCAAAAAGGCGGCACCAATGAGGACCAGAGCGCCATCAATCAACTCGTTTCCCGGCAGTTCGCCTTGTTGCATACGCATGCGCATGCGTCCCAACACACTAAGACCTTGCGAACGAGCCAAACTAGCACCCACGATCCCTGTAAGTAAGATAATGAGCACTGTATTGAGTGAACCTATATGCTTACCCAGCTCGATGAGAATCAACAGCTCCAGCAAAGGGAACAGAGTGAACATCATCACCAGGACCAAAACCCAGCGCCCGCGCAATATGTCTCCCCCCTTTCATCATAATACCCGGGCCGGACCGCGATACACCAAACCTCGCTGGGCATCGATGGTCACCACGTGACCATCCTCGAGCAACCGCGTGGCACCACCTGCTCCGACAATCACTGGTATGTCAAGATTCAGACCCAAGATGGCGGCATGAGATGTAAGACCGCCTTCTTCGGCAATGATGCCACTTGCCTTCTCAAGGTAGGGCATGAAATCACCGTCCGTACCCGTAGCAACCAGTATGTCGCCTGCCTTGAGCTTGCGTCTCACATCCAGAGCTGTCATCGCCACGCACACCGTACCGGTAGCCGCAGCTTGGCCAATGCCCGCACCCCGCACTAGAACATCACCTACGGTATGCACTTGCAGCAAGTTGGTCGTACCGGGAATGCCCGCCGGCACCCCCGCCGTAACCACTACCACATCACCGGGCACAATGTAACCTGCTGCAAGAGAAGTAGCGATGGTTCCCTCCACCAATTCGTCGGTGTTGTGCGAAGCTTGAGCCAAAAGCGGATGCACTCCCCAGATCAGCGCCAGTCGCGAGCGACTGTTAGCATGGGGTGTTACCGCTACCACCGGAACCTGTGGCCGGTACTTGGCAACCATGCGCGCTGTATAGCCTGATTCGGTAGCAGTGATGATGGCCCGGGCTTCCAGATCATAGGCTGCCTGGGCACTGGCATGGCTCACCGCATCGGTGATGGTCTTTCCCCGCATGTCCAGACCCTTGGCCAAGAGCGAGCGATAATCCAGCGCTTCCTCGACGGTAACTGCGATCCTGTGCATGACCTCGACCGCTTCTACCGGGTACTCCCCGGTAGCAGTCTCTGCCGATAGCATCACCGCATCGGTACCGTCAAAAATGGCATTCGCCACATCCGATGCCTCAGCTCGGGTTGGCCTGGGCCGCATGACCATGGACTCCAGCATTTGCGTGGCGGTGATAACTGGTTTGCCCGCCCGGTTGGCCTGTTGAATCATGCGCTTTTGCACGAGAGGAACCTCTTCGGGTTTGAGTTCGACACCCAAATCTCCTCGGGCTACCATCAGTCCGTCGCTGAGTTTGAGAATGGCCGGCAGGTTATCAACGCCCTGTTGCGACTCGATCTTGGCGATGATAGCTTGTGTTCCCCCACACTCCTCAATCACGCGCCGGATGGCCACCACGTCATCAGGAGTGCGAATGAAAGAGGCCGCAATGTAGTCGACACCCTCGCTCACTCCCATGGCAATATCCGCCCGATCTGCACAGGAGACAATATCCAGGTCCAAAGCGACACCAGGCAACGTGACCTTCTTGTGGTCACTGAGATGACCACCAGTGACGACCCGCGCCAAGACCTCTGACCCCTCAGTGGACAGCACCTTCAGGACCACTTCACCTTCATCCAGCAGGATACTTCCTCCTGTTGACAGCACCCCGGCAAGATTGGGATAGTTTACCGATAGAACATCCTCGGTGGACAATGATGGTTCAGGGGTAAGACGAACCTTGGATCCGCTAAGCAGACGGGCGTATCCCTTGTGAAACCTACCCAGCCGAACCTCTGGACCCCGGGTATCGAGCATCGTAGCCAAGGGGCGTTTCATTTTCGCAGCCGTGGTGCGGACGATCTCCAGGGCCCGGCGATGATCTGTGGATGACCCATGGGAAAGATTGAATCGAGCCACATTCATGCCCGCCTCTAGCATACGTTCCACCACATCCGGACCGTTGCTAGCCGGACCGATAGTACAGACTATTTTAGTCTTTCTCATTGCAAAGCCTCCTAAATGGCCAGCACTTGCGCAAGATCGTACAAGCGTTGGTCCAAGCACGGTCGCTGATCCATCACTTCATGCAACCTCACTGATACATCGAACCCTGCCTGCAAACCCACCATGTGTGCAGCATCAGGCAAAAGCAAGAGTTCTACCGCGCGGTGGCCCAGACGGCTTCCCAGCACGCGGTCTTGTGCTGTTGGTGAGCCTCCACGTTGGATATGGCCCAGTACCGTTAGCCGAGTGTCTAGACCTGTCACATCACCCACGCGACGAGCAATGTCGGCGCCACTGGCCGCCCCTTCCGCCACAATAATGATACTATGTGCCTTTCCCCGCTCAAGACCACGTAGCAAGCGTTGGCACAAGGCAGCCATGTCCCAGGCCACTTCTGGAACCAAGATGGTCTCAGCTCCACCGGCTAACCCGGCGGTAAGAGCCAAAAAACCCGCATGGCGACCCATGGTTTCCACTACGAAGATGCGTTCGTGAGACGTTGCTGTATCGCGGAGGCGATCGATGGCCTGAATCACCGTATTGGTTGCGGTATCAAAACCAATGCAAATATCGGTACCAAACATGTCATTATCAATCGTGGCCGGGACAACTGCCACGGGCAAACCCAAGCGGGCTAAAGCCAAGCCACCACGGAGTGAACCATCTCCTCCGATCACAACCAACCCTTCGATCCTGTAGCGTCTCAATTGCGCAATGGCCCGTTCTCTCCCGTGTGAAGTGAAAAACTCCGGGCTCCGGGCCGAACGCAGGATGGTGCCCCCCCTGTGGATGATGTCGGCCACTGAGCTCAGCCCCATACGCTCGATGCTTCCCTCGATCAAGCCGTGAAAACCATGGGACACCCCGAAGATATCGATGCCATCAAAAATACTCCGGCGCACGACAGCGCGAATCGCTGCGTTCATGCCCGGAGCATCCCCTCCACTCGTCAAAACCGCCAGTTTCACTGCGTCCCTCCGAGGTGTGACTTAACCGACCCCGAGGACTCCTGCCAGCACCTCATGTGCTTCCTCTACTTCACCCTCAGGAACCAGAATCTCCACACTGCCCGAAGGGCCCATGTGGGGAATACCTGAGGAGCGAAGCATAACCAGAAGACCCTCTTGGACCAGGACTCCTTTTAGCATCTCAGCAACGGACTGGTTTGGCGCGATGTAAACGACAGCCCACATGGCCAAGCCTCCTTCTGGTAAACTGCGTCCTCCCGGAGGTCTGTCTCGAACAACAGTATTGTCCCCCAGAATGCTTCTACGACATACCTTCCATAAGTGTCTGACCGACTCCTGCCCGCAGTACGGGCCGGATACCCATCTCCTCCTCCAGCTGTTGCAAGAGCTGGGTTGTGACCGAAACACGAAAACGCTCTCCGGCTCGAATCAAGACACCTTTCGCGGTGAAGCGGAGATAGACTTCCTGTTCTCCCGGATGAGCACAGAGAATGGCCTGCAATCGCCCCACAAACTCTCTGAAATCCTTGTGCGCTGCAACGGGGATCTCCAGCGCTCGCCTTGCTACGGCCTCTTGCATGCTAAGCAATCTTCCCACGCGGATCTTTGCCTCATCCTCGGAGGCCGTGAGTGCTCCCTCCACAACCACAGGCGCATCACTGAGCAACAAGGAGCCACGGGTCTCAAGAAGACGGGGAAACACGATCAATTCTACCTGCCCCACCCCATCATCCAGAGTCGCAAATGCCATCACATCGCCCTTCCGGGTAGCATGGCGTTTGGTGATCTTCGCCATGCCGGCCATAACCACTTCACTCTCGTCGGGCAGCTCAGCCAACTCCATGGTATTGGTGGTAACCAGTGCCTGCAGCAGCGGCTTGAATTCGCCCAGAGGATGACCGCTCAAATATAATCCTACCAGCTCATGTTCATCGGAAAGTCTTTCCTTCAACGGCATCTCCGGTATGTCGGGCAGGGCAGTAATGGACTCCACTGGTAGCAACGCATCGTCTGCAAACAATGAGAGCTGGTTGGCCATGCTGCGACGCTTCTCTTCCTGCACCGCTTGCAGGGTAGGATCCAAGACGGCCAGCAGCTGGGAGCGCTTGCACTTGAGACTGTCCAGAGCTCCGGCGCGTATGAGATGCTCCATTACGCGCCGGTTAAGAAATTTGAGGCTGAGCCGTTCGCAAACGTCCCACAAGGAGAGAAAAGGTCCTTCGGACCGCGCGGCGATGATGCTGCGGGCCGCCTCCTTACCGATGTGCTTTATGGAGCCAAGGCCAAAACGAATGCCATCTCCCTCCACCGAGAAGTCCACCTGGCTGGCATTGATGTCAGGGGCGAGAAGGGAAAGCCCCATATGCCGGCATTCCTCCACGTAGAAGGTCATACGTTCACTGGTCGCCGCCAGACTAGACAACTGAGCGGCCATGAAGTGGGCCGGATAATGGGCCTTCAAGTAGGCCGTTTGGTAGCTGAGTAACGCATAGGGTGCTGCGTGATTCTTGCTGAAACCATAGTTGGCAAACTTCATGATCATACCATAAACCTGATCGATGAGTTCTTGACTATAGCCCCTCGCCAAAGCTCCTTCGACAAACTGTGCGCGCATCTGGTCAAGCAATTCCTTCTTCTTCTTGCCCATGGCCCGGCGCAACACATCCGCCTGCCCTAGCGTGAACCCGGCTATGATCGAGGCAACTTGCATGATCTGTTCTTGATAGACCATGACACCATACGTCTCCTTGAGCACGGGCTCAAGATCGGCATGAGGATAACGGGGTTCGCCCCGCTTGGAGCGGATGAACTCTGGAATGTTCTCCATGGGCCCGGGGCGGCAAAGAGCAATACTGGCCACCACATCCTCAAAACGACTGGGGGCCATATCCTTGAGAAAATTCCTCACCCAGCCCGACTCCAGTTGAAACACGCCAACGGTGTTACCGGCGCTGATCAGAGAAAACGTCTTCTCATCATCAAGCGGCAGCCCGGACAGTTCCAGCACCGTTCCGGTGTCTTCGCCGATCAAACGCACGGCTTCAGACAATACCGTCAGGGTGCGAAGGCCCAGAAAATCGAACTTCAAGAGGCCCAGCTTCTCTAAAACCTCGTAACTGTACTGGGTCACCACTGTCTCATCGGGCATCTTCTGCAGCGGCACATATTCGTCCACGCGCCGGGGTGTGATCACCACCCCCGCTGCATGGACAGAGGCATGCCGCGGCATGCCCTCCAAGACCTGAGCGGTATCCAGAAGCTGACGCACCTCGTCTTCTGTCTCGTAGGCGTGCCTCAGCTCCGGAGCGTCGCCCCGGGCGCGTTCGAGGGTCATGCCCAGCTGGTGCGGGATCATCTTGGCAATGCGATCCCCTTCCGAGAAGGACCATCCTTGTGCCCGCGCCACATCGCGAACCACCGCCCGGGCCTGCATCGTGCCAAAGGTGATAATCTGGGCCACATTCTCCTGGCCGTACTTCTCGGTCACGTAGTTGATGACCTCACCGCGCCCTCGAATGCAAAAATCGATGTCCATATCCGGGAGACTGACTCGTTCGGGGTTGAGAAAGCGCTCGAAGATGAGGCCATGGGCCAAAGGATCGATATCGGTAATGCCCAAAAGATAAGCCACCAAAGAACCGGCCGCCGAACCGCGCCCGGGGCCCACCGCAATGTGCTGGCTATGGGCATATTCCACAAAATCACTCACAATGAGAAAATAACTGCCAAACCCCATCTGATTGATGGTACTCAGCTCATGCTCCAGGCGGGCACGAATCTTGGGTGTATCCTCACGGTAGCGATCTACCATACGGCGTCGGCAAAGCGTCTCCAACTGCTCCTCGGCCGTAACGCCTTCCGGTAGCGAGAAGGCGGGCAAGTGGAACTCATCGAAGGGTAATTCTACCTGGCAACGGTCGGCAATGTCTACCGTATTGGTAATGGCTTCGGGGATTTCTCGAAACACCTCGGTCATCTCTTGAACCGACCGCAGATAGAACTGGGAGCTGGGAAAGCGGAGGCGATCCTCATCATCCACCCGCTTGTTGGTTTGAATACAAAGCAAAACGTCGTGGGCCTGTGCATCGGCTTGGTCGAGGTAATGACAGTCATTGGTCGCTACCACACCGATTTCTAGCTCGCGGGCCAGCTGGACAAGTTTGGCATTCACCTCTCTTTGCCCTTCGACCCCATTATCCTGAAGTTCCAAAAAAAAGTTCCTTCTCCCGAACAGGTCCCGGTAATGCAGGGCCCGCTGGCGAGCCCGTTCATCGCTGCCTTGCTGAAGGTAGCGTGGGATATCCCCAGCCATACAGGCACTAAGGGCAATCAACCCCTGACTATGCGCTGCCAGCAGCTCATCGTCAATGCGAGGCCGGTAGTAGAATCCCTCCAAGAATGAGCGAGATACGAGTTTGAGCAGGTTGGTGTAGCCCTCTTGGTTCTCGGCCAAGAGCACGAGATGAGACGGAGAATCATCGCGATGTGCCTCCCGGTCAAAGCGGGTGCGTTGCGCCAAATACACCTCACACCCCAAGATGGGTTTCACGCCCTGTTGCCGGCAAGCCTGATAGAAATCCACCGCTGCATACATCGTGCCGTGGTCAGTCAGGGCCACCGCTGGCATGTTTTCTTGGCGCGCCTTGCATGCCAGCTGCTCGATGCGGCAGGCACCATCCAGGAGCGAATACTCACTGTGCACATGCAGATGGACAAACACTCTGTTTCCCCTTCCTGTCCCTGTAGATCCCGCCACCGGGAACCATCAAAGAAGCGACCGGTCATGCCATCAGGCGGTGCCACTTCGACTTGACCCTTCTCTCAACGAGGAAGGGATTCCTTCCCGTACTCGCATGCGCTGGCCAAGCGGCAATCATCGCAACGGGGACGGCGGGGGCGGCAGATGGCCCGACCGTGTTCGATCAAAGCCAGATGGAAATGACGGGCTGCTTCGGGCGGCACCATTGCTTCAAGTTCTTGTTGAATTTGCGCTGGCGACGCCTTGAGCGATACCAGACCCAAGCGCCGCGACAAGCGGGCCACATGGGTATCCACGGGGAGAGCGGGCATGTCAAAGGAAAAAAGCAAGACACATGCAGCCGTCTTGGGGCCCACACCAGGAAGGCTCAAAAGGAACTCTCTTGCGGCAGCGGGCGATTTCTTCGCGAGCCAGGCCAGGGACAGTGCACCCGCCTCATCCTGCAGGCGCGCGAGAATGGCTTGAATGCGAACGGCCTTTTGCTGATTGAGACCACCGGCTTTAATGTGCTCGGCCACATCCCGGGGCTTGGCTGCTAGCACCTGCTCCCAACGGGGAAACGCTTTCCGCAGGCTAGCATAGGCAGCTTGCGCTTGGCGGTCCGTGGTCGATTGGGATAGCAAAGTGAGGACCAGCGTACCCAAAGCATCGCGGCATGCTACATCAAGCATGCCCGTGACGTTTGGATAGGACTGGCGCAGTATAGACGCCAAGCTCTGCCACTTCAAACCAGGCTCTGGACCAGTTGCTTGAAACAATGACCTCGCTCCTCATAATCACCAAACATATCGAAGCTAGCACAAGCAGGAGATAAGAGGACGGTATCACCGGGCTGGGCCAATTGGCTCGCCCGCATAACGGCTTGGGACAGGCTCTGACAACGAATCACGTGGGGCTGCTCGTTCGTGGCCAGCCGCCGTACCTCCTCTTCTATGCGAGGTGCCGTCGTCCCCAAAGTGAGTAGTACCCGCACCTTCCCCCGCATCGCCGCAGGCAGTTGGCGGAAGGATAGGTGTTTATCATAGCCCCCTGCGATGAGGAGAACCGGTGATGTCATGGCGGCCAGAGCTGCCAGCGTGCGATCGGGGGTGGTGGCGATGGAATCATTGACAAAGAGGACGCCGCCGTGATTTGCCACCTCTTCCAGGCGGTGTTCAACTCCCCGGAAGGTCGCAAGCACCTCGGCCATGGTATCTGTGTCCACCCCGGCAAGACTCACCAAGGCGATGGCAGCCAGAGCATTCTCCACGTTGTGAAGGCCCTTCAGTTTGAGATCGCCTGCGGCCAAGACACGGTTGACGCCTCCTCCGTTCACATACGCCAGCTGACCATTGATCAAACGTGCGCCCTTTCCCTTGCTGCTTAGGCGGCCAAAGGGAAGCGTTCTCCCCGGGGCTTGCTGCGCCAGCCGCCGGGAAACTTCATCATCTTCATTGAACACGAGATAATCTTGGGGTTCTTGAAAGCGAAAGATGTTAGCCTTGGCCTCTTGATACTCCCGGTAATCGCGATGAATATCCAGGTGGTTCGGGCGCACATTGATCAGCGCCCCCCAGTGCGGGCTCTTGCGCACCATCTGCAATTGAAAAGACGATAGTTCCAAAACCACCAGCTCATCGGCACGGATATCCTCCACCCTTTCGATGAGAACAGTGCCAATGTTGCCGCCCAGGTGCACAGGCCGGCCCCAGGCTTTTTCCATGATTTGAGCAACCAACGTGGTGGTGGTGGTTTTTCCCGAACTGCCGGTAATCCCCATGACGGGTGCCGCACAGCGCATCAGAAAATGGGCAATCTCGGTGGTCACCAGCGCCCCATCGGCTTCGGCACGCAGAAGCTGGGGAATATGCTTTTTGACCCCCGGGGATACGAAGATAGCATCAAAGCCTCGGAGGTGGTCGAGATAATCGGGACCAAGCCGGAACTCTACGCAGGAGAACGTCCGGAGCTCGCGATATGCGTCACCCAATTGCCCAGAGGACTTGGCATCAAGGGCAACCAGATGAGCGCCTTGTCTGCTCAGGTAACGGGCAACGCCCCGATTAGATCGCCCCAACCCAAGGAGAGCAACCCTCTTCCCCCCCCACTCCATCAACTCACTCCCTGTTTTGCTACTCCAACGTTTTCAGCCAACGTTCCAAGCGATCCAGCCCCTCCTTGATGCGAGACTGTGAGGTCGCATAGGAGAAACGGAGATGACCTGGCATACCGAATCCGGAACCGGGTACCACGGCCAGATGGGCCTCCGTCAAAATGAGCTCAGCCAGTTGGTCATCATTGTCGATGTTCTGTCCCCGGTAGCTCTTGCCCAACACGTCGCGGACATCGGTAAAGACATAGAATGCCCCGGGGGGCAGCTGGCAGGAGAACCCCGCCATCGTATGGAGGCGTTCGGTCATGTAACGCCGGCGGCGGTCAAATTCTTCGCGCATGGACCACACCGTATCCATCGGGCCGGTCAGAGCTGCTACTGCCGCCTTCTGGGAGATGGATGTAGGATTGCTCGTGGTATGAATCTGCACCTTGCCCATGGCCTTGATGACATCGCTAGGGCCGGCTGCGTATCCTATCCGCCAACCCGTCATGGCAAAGGCCTTGGATACTCCGTTGACCGTGATGGTGCGTTCCTTGATCTCGGGACTCAAGCTGGCCAAGCTCACATGCTCATATCCATCGTAGACCAGATGCTCATAGATCTCATCGGCTATCACCCACAAATCATGGTCCAGGACGAACTGGGCCAGGTCCTCCAGCTCTGAGCGCGTGTAGACAGCTCCTGTCGGGTTGGACGGACTGTTGAGGATGATACCCTTGGTGCGGGCGGTCAGACGTCCAGCCAATTGACGCGCCGATACCTTGAACCCCTGATCCGGAGAAACCGCCACCGGTACAGCGCCGGCCAGCACCACCATTTCTGGGTAACTCACCCAAAAGGGGGATGGGATGAGTACCTCGTCTTTGACGTCGCACAGTGCCATCACCGCATTATACAGACAGTGTTTGGCCCCGACCGAAACCAGGACTTGGGAGGGCTCGTACAAGAGCCCGTTCTCCCGCGATAACTTGGAAACGATGGCTTCTTTTAGTTCGGGAATGCCATTGGTCGCGGTGTACTTGGTAAATCCACTGGCGATAGCTTCTGCTGCTGCATCCTTCACATGCTGGGGTGTATCAAAGTCGGGCTCGCCCACAGCAAAACTCACAATGTCATCGCCCTTGGCCTGCAGGTCCTTGGTTCTTGCATCCAATGCCAGTGTGGGTGAAGTCTTAACCGCCCGGGCTCGTGCCGATAATTTCACATTTGCCACCTTACCTTCCCCTTGTAGTCTCCCGCCAAACGGGAAAATTCATGTTATTCGTCCTCCCGCTCCCGTATTGTGCTCTTTGGCGTCACCAATGGATCGTACCAAAACGGTTGCAGCTTACGCAGTATTTCCTTCTGGCGTATGCAGGAATTCTCCTCTGTTCTCAGGCGCAAACACGCTGCCGTATTCTCACCCTCTACCCGAAGGCAATCTCTAGACTCCAGATTGCCAAAAACACTACTGTCGCCCGCCCACGGACCTCCACAGAGATTGGCCACGGCCAGAGCCGTATCGTTGCCCACCCAACGTTCCTTCCACAGCCACGTTGGCAACTCCCGCGGCCAGTTGGCGGGTGCGCAGATCAAATCGGCGCCGCGTTTAGCCGCGCAACGAACAATTTCAGGATAGAAGAGATCGCTTGCGGTAAGCAAGGCGACCCGGCCCAAAGGCAAATCAATGACGGGCACACCCAGATTTCCCGGTTGGCACCAGGCCTCATCTCGCAACGTCAGATGCAGCTTGCGGTATACTCCGTATATTTCCTCGGCGCCCACCATGACGACACTGGAATAATGCCTTCCTTCGGCGCACTCGGGAACACCCGCCACCAGGATTACACCATACTGTTCTGCCCACTTCATGAGGGTAGAGGTGAGCGGACCAGGAATGGACTCAGCCCAGCGCACCGCTCCTTCTCCCCCCGCAATCCACGCCTCGGGTAGTACCAGGAGATCGGGAGGGTCGTCTGTGCTCTTACACACATGGGCAATGGCCGCCTCAGTGCCTTCTAGCATGGCCTGGGGGGCGTGAGGTTGGGCCTTGGGCTGCAAGACCCCGATGATGCTTTCAGTGCCAGGAGGCAGACTGTGAACGGTTGACGGAGCCCATAGATAGGAGTTTATCACCAGACTGTGATATTCACTGGGTCTTCGTCGTTCCCAGGCATCGCCAAACTCCTCTTGCACCGCCACGTTCTTCTCGTTGAGCGTTATCTGGGCCATCACCAGACCATCACCGGTATCTTGCTGGGCCAGGATCTGTCCTCGCCCATCGATAATGCAGCTACCACCAGCGAAGCGCACTCCCCGTTCTTCTCCCCACCGATCTGCGGCGATGAAATAGACGTCATTTTCCAAAGCCCGGGCCCTCCAACTCAGGCTAGGGGCCTTATTTAACCAATTGTTTGGGAACAAGATCACCTCAGCGCCTGCGTGTCGGGCCAGACGCGCTGTCTCAAAATACGTGGCGTCCATGCAGATCATCATGGCCAACGTACCCAGTTTCGTCTCGAATACGGGAATACCCCCATCACCATCTTTGGCCCAGCGCGTCTCGTCCACAAAGGAATGCAATTTACGGTATTTGCCCACCAATTGCCCCTCATCGTCCAGTAGAACGGCGGTGTTGTAATACACATTGGTATCCGGCTCGACTTCCGGGTAGGAGACAGCCAAATGTACTCGGCACTCTTGCGCCAGCCGTCCGAAGAATGCGCTGGTCGGTCCCGGAATGGTCTCTACCAGTGGTTCGATTTCCTCTCTTGAGGCAAATACGTAGCCGGTTGTGGCCATTTCCGGCAAGACCACCAGCCGGGCTCCGTTCGCGGCCGCGCGCCGCACCCAGGCCGCCAGTTCGCGGCAATTGGCTTCTTTGGCTCCCCACTCGGGATTGAATTGCACACAAGCTGCCTTATAGCGCATATAACACCTTACCTCCTCGGCACCTTCTGCATGATGATTTCTCATGCCCGAAGCCATAATCCTGCACGCACCGTATAACCCCACTGCTATATGGGAACTATTTCCATGTGAGGTGGTATGGGATGCGTGTCAGTGCTTGGGGCAAGAGAGCCTCGTATCGTGAGATCATAAACAAACGTGTGACGCGCGAAATGGAAGACCGAGGACAGTTTGTGGCGCTGGTGGTTTTCCTGCTATTGTGGGCGCTCTCCACGCCCCCACCAGCTCTGAGTTGGCTGGCGGGCGCTGTGGCAGCCCTTCGTAGTTTTCACGCAGGCACCGTCACCATCCGGAGAATACAGGGGCTAACAGAGGCAAGAGCACGAAGCGAAAGGCGCCGAGCATTTCGGCGGCAAATGTATGCTCTGGCCGTATTCATCACCGTGGGCTACATGTGGGCTCCAGTCGATTGGCCAACCCTGGTAACGGGTATGGTTGTGACCAAGGTGACCCTCTACTTCTCAGCACCGCGCCGCTCAACCTGGCGCATATCCTCTACAACCTAAACATCCTCTTGGAGCAGGTAACTCCCCCCTACAAGGCGAAATTTCACGGGGGAGCTGAAACCACGTGTCAGAGCTAGTCGCCATCTTCATCACCGCGTTCCTGGTGGGCCTTTCGGGTGCCCTGATGCCGGGACCGTTGCTCATAGTAAACCTGCACCAAACGGGGCAGCGTGGGTGGTCGGCTGCACCTTTGGTCACTCTAGGTCATGGGCTGGCTGAGCTCTTATTTCTAGCCGCCCTGCTCATCGGTTTCGGGCGTTGGCTGGCCCAGCCTCAAGCTGCACAGTTGATCGCTACCTTGGGCGGTTCGGTGCTGTTGTATATGAGTCTTGGCATGCTAAGGGAGGCCAAGATGGCCTCCCTCTCGCCTACTCATACCTCCAAGGCTTCCCCCGGTTGGGGTCCCATTACAGCGGGTCTTGTGACGAGTTTTTCCAACCCTTATTGGTTCGTGTGGTGGAGTACGGTCGGAGCCACCTACGTGGCACTGGTTCGTCCTCTGGGCTGGGCGGGCCTACTGGCCTTCTTTTCCGGTCATATCTTTTCCGATCTGAGTTGGTTCTTGGTGGTCTCCCTCACGTTCGTCAGCGGCCGGCGTCTTTTCTCAGACCGCGTCTACCGCTACGTCCTCACCGCACTGGCCGGATTCTTGGCCCTTTTGGGAGGCGGATTTCTTCTCTACGCTCTCCACCTAGGAAGCGGGGGAAACATCTAGGATCTTGTCACCAGCTTCTAGCAAGTCAACAATTTCCATTCCCTCGACCACTCTGCCGAACACAGCGTAGTCTCCATCCAACCACGGAGCATCGTCCTTGAGAATGTAAAACTGTGAGCCAGCTGAATCTCGCTCTACACCCCGAGCCATACCGATAGCTCCCCGTTCGTTCAAGACGCGTGTGTTTGTTTCCAAACGCAAATCCCAGTCCACTTCACCGGTTCCATCACCCGCCGGATCGCCCCCCTGCACGACCCATTCTTCCACCCTGTGAAAGGTGAGTTCCTCGTAAAAGCCCTCATTGACCAGACGTTGGAAATTCTCCGCCGTACGGGGCATCAAGCGCGGATAAATCTCCAGTCGAATGATCCCACGTTCTGTTGTCATAACGTATTCCTCTGCATAAATGAGACTCGCATTGTACCAAAATCCGACCGCGATAAGGCTCAGCCCCAGCACGGCAAGGCTCAGGAGCCAAAAGGGCCCCCGTCCGTTGATGCGACGGTGGCGTTTCTTCTTTGCCATCAACATCCCCCTCTCTGGGTCAAGTGGTACCTGCGTACGGCACCGGCCCCCTTTTCATCCACAACAAGGCAACTGATCCTACCATTCTCCTTGATCTCGGGCATCAGGCTGAGTACGGGACCATGTAGCTCATACGTGCATCCATGCTCGTCTTGCATCCACCAATGAACTGTTTCTCCCTCTTTTGGACGCACCAGGAGACGCTCGGTTCCGTCGGCCTCAATGCAAGGCTCCGGCCCCGGCCACAAGTGAGCATTCCCCCCCGCACCGGTGGCCCGGGCCACTTCGTCCAAAGGATATGGTTGACTCAATGCAAGTTGGCTATCAAAACCCTTCAGTCCTCGCCGCCCCGCCAGTGTCCGGTCACCCTCATCGTATGCACTGGTGCAATAGAACGTATTGCCCCCATGGCTGTCATCCTTGGGATTTTCGGTGCAAAGGCGCCAGCCCGGGGGCAAAGCCACCAGCTTGCTTAGCGGATTCTGCCACCACTCTCCCTGAAGCCATTGGTAGCTACTACCGCGCTCGATCTGCCCTCGTTGCCCTAGTCGTTCCCACGTTAGGGCAACGGCCGCCGGCGCGCTGTCGGCCCCCAGCCATTTGCGCCCGGTACGTTGGGCCACCACGAGACTGGTCCCGCTGCCGGCAAAAAAGTCAGCAATGACATCCTGTCGGTCAGAAGAGGCCAGAATGAGGCGTTGTAGCAAACTCGCAGGTTTCTGGGTCGGATAGCCCGTTCTTTCCTTGGCCATGGTGTTCAACTGAACGTCGGTGAACACATCCTCGGGCACCTTGCCACGAGGCATATCCCTCCCTTGCATGCGACCGCGCTTGTAAGACCACCGGGTCATATCACTGGCATAAGGTACCCGAACCGCATCGGCGTTGAAGGTCCAGCCCGGACCCTTGACATAATAGAGAATCGTATCGTGTTTGCGCGACCAAAAACGTTTGCTGCGTCCCCCGGCACTGTAGGCCCAGATGATCTCATTGAGAAAATTCTTGGGCCCAAACAGTTTGTCCAAGGCCACCTTCACATGATGTACAGCATGCCAATCAAGATGCACATACAGGGTGCCTCCCGGCACCAGAAGGCGTTTCATCTCCTTCAAGCGTTGCAACAGCCAGCTCAGGTAGTCCTCAAGTCCTCCCGGCCAGGAATCATCGAAAACTCCGGCACGGTGACGGTAGGTCTTCCCCGAGAAGAAGGGAGGATCGGCATAGATCAAATGAATGCTCTCATCCGGTAGAGTTTGCATAAAGTCCATGTTGTCCCCGCAATAGAGCCGCCCGTCATCCGGAGAACCTGCGCAACGTTGCCAGCGAATTCGTGGTCGCATCCTGTATCTCCCCCGGCAACGGGAATTCTTCATCTCTACGATAAGCTCCTGCATTACGGGGCAGGCCATTCTCTTGCAGCGCAAAAGGATAAATTACCCGGTGAAACGAAGTAGCAGTCACAACAGCTTACCCAGAAAGAAGAGGAGCACTTTATGAGCCAACGTACTCGGGGCAACGTTCTGGCCATGTCCATATCACTCTCGATCATCTTTGCCCTGTATTTCAGCTGGCAACGGCTGTTGCCCCTTATCCTCAGGGAGCTGGGAGCTACCGATCTCCAAATCAGTTACTCGTACTCCGCCATCATCCTATCTATGGGTTTATCGCAGTACCCCGGGGGCATTCTCGCCGATCGCCTGGGAAGAAAACCCGTTATCGTCCTCTCCACCTATGGCATCGGCATCCTCTACCTCTTGGCCACCACCCAGCACAGTTGGTGGTCTTTCGTGATCATGATTGCTCTGGCCAACGCTCTGAATGCACTGTATCAGCCCGCCTTTACCGCCTTAATGGCTGAGTCCGTTGCCACGGGACAACGAGGAGCCGCTTTCGCGCTGCTTGAGTTCTTCATCAGTATCGCCCTGACCATCGGACCCGCCTTTGGGGCCTGGATCATGCCCATCACGGGCTTTCGGGTGCTCTTGGCCGCCACCGGATTTGTGGCTCTCGTCATGGGACTTGTGCGCCAACGTTTCGTGGTAGAAACCATGAGCTTGGGCGAAAGCACCGCACCCGTCATCCACCTCAAGCAATTCTCCGACCGCCGTGTCATCTTGCTCATCGCCAGCAATACATTCTACACGCTTTGCCATTCCCTGTTGCTATTCGGCCCCTTCATATCACTTTACGCCAAGGACCGGCTGGATTTCACTCCCAGCCAGATCAACTTGATGTTTGCCACCGGATCCATGGTCGGCATCTTCCTTTGCCAGCTTGGGGGCAAGCTGACGGATCGCTACGGCAGCGCCCGGGCTCTGCGCACCGCTGCCTTCATGTATGTGGCCAGTTTGTTGCTATGGCTGAGGCTGCCCCACTTTCTCTGGGCCACTCTATGTTTTACCATTAGCTACGCCTTTTTTCAGGTCACCATGATCGCGGGAGGGACCTTGCGTGCCGATGCCTCTCCACCCGGTGCGCGCGGCGCCGTGCTGGGAGTAGTGGGTGGCCTGGCCCAGACCATATCGGCTCTGGCACTGCCCCTGGGTGGCTTAGCCGTGGAGCGTTGGGGGCTGGGGGCACCGTTTTTCATGGCTTTTGGCTTCATGAGTCTGGGCGCCTACGGCACCTGCGTCCTCGAACGGCTCATGGCACGCTCCAGCACACCCCAGGCAAGTGCTTAGCCATGATACCAGCCACCTGTCTGTGACCGCTAACACCGGTAATAGAGTGTCAAACCGGTGCCGCATGGTCGACGCAAGGAGAAGCATACCCCCGGCGGCGGACATCGGTTCACGTGTGCCGGTCGAGCCTCATATCCTCACCAGAACAAAGTATCACCGTCACCGGGTCCGGCCACCATAGCTTTCCTGCCAACGCACCCAATAGCGTCGTTTGAGATCCACCGACTGCTGCCGGCACAGTTCAACGCAGCAATAGCAGGCGATGCAACGGTCGCGATGGACCGTCGCTCGCCCGTGCTTTACCGACATGGCTTGAGCAGGGCACGAATCAACACAGAAACCACATCCGGTGCATGTCTCATCATCCACCACTACCGTTGGCTGCAGCCAGTCAAAGGCTACAGCCAAGAGCCACCCCGGTATGCGGTGGGTCAACGACATGGACAGAGGCCGCCGAAAAGGGCGTTGGTTCTGTCCCTGCAGCGGGTCGCCCCACACCAAGATCGCTTGATTTTCATCCATCAAGCCCCGGCGACGTGCCTGACGATTGGTGGAAACCGAGTCAAACGGCCAGCGAACCACCTGGCAAGCCGCCATATCCATGACAAAGGGATCGGTCGTGGCCAATAGGAGTCCGGTATTTACCAATGTTCCCATGGCCGGCCCGTTCCCCTCCATGGACCACACCGCATCCATGATACAAAGCTCGGGTGCCACCGCCAGACATACGTCCACCAGCACGTCAGAAAACTCACTCACCTCAGGGTAATCACGGTGCAGCTGGTGCTTGTAAGCGCCCGGTAGCCCCCCGTAACAATTCTTCACCGCAGCGGAAAGGCCGGTAAAAAGATGCGTCTTGAGTTTGGGTACGTTAATGACCAGGTTGCCTTGGCGCAGTGAAGCTGCCAGATACAGGGGATCGGGCCCTTCCTTGCGGAGATTGGTCACAGGTACGGCTTTTTGGGCATCAAAGTTTACCACCTCGGCACCGGCCTCCAGGGCCGCCTGGGCCAGTCCACTCGCCTTCAGAGCCTGTGCGGTGTGAGCCTTACCTCTCACACCTCCGGCAGAATCCCCCACCTTCACCTTGGCCCCTCTTTCCCTGAGTGCGTCGCAAAGTGCCCTGACCAAGGCAGGATGGGTGGTTACCCCCCGCTCCGGCGGATGTGGGTTCAGGCAATTGACCTTGAGTAGCACCTCTTCCCTTCCCTGTACTCGCCCAGCAATAAAAGGTGAGGACAGGAGCCGTTCAACGCTATCACGGACTCTGCCCAGATCATAATCACGGCAGTGAACACACGCTACGTCCACGTAGGTTTATCCCCTTTCCTGCGCTTGAGCATAGAGCGAGTGGCATCGGTCAGAGGGTAATGATTCGCCTCCTCCCACTTGACCCACATGACGTCGCTTGCATCGGACGCTGCCTGCGCTTTGCCCGCCACCGGACGGGCCCAGTAGTCAATCAGTACGTAGTGAAATACCACACGCCCCTCACGATCGCGGATGATGTTCTCCCCAACTTCCACCGTGTCGCCTACCTCCACCATCAGACCGGTCTCCTCACGCACTTCGCGGATGGTTCCGTCCTTGAGAGTTTCACCCAACTTCAAGACACCGCCGGGAACGCTCCACTGTCCCCGGGCCGGCTCTCCATCACGCCTTATCAACAGAATGCGTTCCCCCTCGCAGATCAGCGCACTCACAGCGACCACGGGTGCAACCGGATACTCTCGTCCCACCGGGCAGTCCCCCTTTCACCTTCATGAACATGAACACAGACGACTTGCGTTCTTGGGCATGACCACTGGCATCATTTGTGCATCATTCTATCATGTCCCTGGGTGCAGGTCACCGCACTCGGGGTGACGAAGCAGGCATTAATGACAAGATTCGAAGGAGGTTATGTCATGAAAGTATTGATCGTGTATTACTCGCGTACAGGAAACACGGAAAAAATGGCCCAAGCCGTAGCTCAGGGAGTAGAGGAGGAAGGCGTAGAAGCGGCGGTAAGGAAAGCAGAAGAATGTGATGTAGACGAACTGGCGAGTGTCGAAGGACTCATCTTGGGTTCGCCCACCTACTACGGAACCATGGCCGCCCCCATTAAGAAGTTCATCGACGAAAGTGTGAAATTTCACGGCCAGCTCGTGGGCAAGGTAGGCGGCGCATTCACGTCGGCCGGGGGAGCGGGTAGCGGAAATGAAACAACGGTGATGGCCATGGTCCAAGGCCTGTTAGTCCATGGTATGATCGTCCCGGGAAGCCATCGCGGCGATCATTACGGTCCCATCGCTGTGGGCGAACCAGACGCAGCTGCTGAGGAACGCTGCCGCAAGCACGGAGTTCGCATTGCCCAGCTGATCAAGAAACTGGCCTAATACAACCGCATAAACTCTTGCGTCTGATGCTTGACGAGCTGGCCTAGAAAGACCATGGCCACGATATTCAAGAGGACATGTAACCCTGTGACTAGGTCTTGCATGGCCCAGATGGCATCAATGCGGACGGTAGGAGCCAGGAGTATGGTGATAAACGTAGCCAGCCGGTACATGTAGGTCCAACCCATGACGCGGGGATTGCGGTTGCCCATCAGATAGGTGAAGTTCTTGCTGCTGGTATAGTACATGCCGAGCATGGAAGTCCAGCCAAAGGCCAATGAACAGAGGGCAGCAAAAAGAGCACCGAATCCGGGTAGGGCCTTCTCAAATGATAGGGCTACCAACTCACCGGCCGTGGCTCCTCCCATCCATTCGCCACTGGCCAGAATGAGAAAGCCGGTGGTGCTGCAAATGAAGATGCTGTCAATGATCACTTCCAGTCCACCCCACAACCCCTGCCGGACCGGATGATCGACATCGGCGGCCGCGTGGCTGCTGATGGCAGCCCCTGTTCCCGCATTGCATGTGAAAGCCCCTCTGGCCAAACCATAGCGAATGGCCTGCCGCAAGGTCACGCCGGCCAATCCCCCAGCCGCCGCTAGGGGCGCAAAGGCATGGCGTAGCACCAATTGCAAAGGCTTATACCAATTCCCCGGAAACTGATAGATGCCGTACCATGCTACAACCAGATAGGAAACGATCATCACCGTGACCAAGATGTGAGATACCCTGGCAATGCTCCGCAATTCACCTCCCACTACCAAGAGGAGGGTGACTCCGATGATGAAGGCGAGCCATTTTTCGGACCACCCCGGACCCGCTACACTGAGAGCGCCGGTCACGGCCTGAGTCTGGGTAAGAAAACTCACCGGTGGCAGAAAAATGGTGCCAGCCGAGAGCCACGCCATCAGGCGTCCCAGGAGCTTGGGACGCACACCCCCCTCATAGACATGGGAGCGTGTACAGAGATACTCTCCCAAGACCGAGCTTTTCACACGGAAGGTGATGCCCAGCACCACCTCTCCGTAATTCAGGTTTACCGCGAGCAAGCCCATGACCCACATCCACAGTAGGGCGCCAGGACCTCCCATGGTGATGGCGGTGGCCACCCCGGCCACATTGCCCAGCCCTACCATGGCTCCCAGTGACAAGAGGAAGGCTCGCAAAGAGGAAACTCTACCCTCTCGGGCTGCTTTGAATCTACACATATCCCCTACGGTAGCTCTTAGTACGACGCCGAAGCGAAGAAAGAAGAGACCACGGGTAAGCCAAAGATAGTAGAGGGAAAGACACAAGATCACCAAAGGCAGAGGGTATGCCCAGATCCGATCCGCTGCATCCAGCACCCATGGCAGCACTGCGTCACCCCCTACCCTAGTGCTATGCCAGTGGCCACAACACCATGTCGAGCAGAAGAAACAGGCTTCGCCCGATCTTGGGTAGAGGAAGCGCATGGCCTACTCGCATACCAACAGGATGTGATGTCTCGCGCAAAGACAGAGAGGGTCACCCAGACATCCAACCTTTGGTGTCTTCACACCCGCAAACAGAGAAGAAAGTGCCCCAGGCCGTGCAGACACCTTCTGACGGCCTGGGGCCAACCGATGCGTATTGACGGGCTCACGAAACAAGCGGGAACTCACTGTGAAAGCTATGGATTCAGTCTCTGTCGCTCCCCGGTCACCAAGAAGATAACCTCTTCGGCAATGTTGGTAGCGTGATCTGACATGCGCTCTAACCAGCGTCCGACAAACAATAGATGACTGGCTTGACTGATGGTCCGTGGGTTTTCCATCATGATGGTCAGAAGCTCCCGGAAGATCTGCTTGAAAAGGTTGTCCACCTCATCATCATCCGGTCCGACCGACGCGGCCAGTTCCACATCTTCGCGCACATAGGCGTCGAGGGCTTTCTTAACCATGCGCTGACTGAGAACCGCCATACGGGGAATATCCACCAAGGGCTTGATCAGTGGCTCATCCCCGATTCGCAGAGTAATCTCGGCAATATTGCTGGCGTAGTCAGCCATGCGCTCAAGATCAGTGGTGATCTTGAAGAGGGTGGCGACCCGCCGCAAGTCCTTGGCCATGGGCTGCTGGGTCGCAATGAGTTCCAGGCACTTGTCTTCAATCTCTTGCTGCAGGTAATCTATGTTCTCATCTCCCCGGACCACGACTTGGGCCATTGCTTGATCCTGAGTCCTGAGCGACTCGATGGAACGGGCGATCGCCCCTTCGACCAAGCTGCCCATCTGGTGCAGTCGCTCCTGCAGATGGTTCATCTTTTCCTCAAACACCACGCGGCGTTCCTTATATCGGGCACCATCCATATTCTATACTCCCCTCCTTACGCATCAACCAAAGCGACCGGTGACGTAGTCCTCCGTGCGTTGATCCCTTGGATTGGTGAAGATCTGCGCCGTCTCGCCCCACTCGATCATACGGCCTTGAAAGAAAAATCCCGTGTGATCAGAGATGCGAGCCGCTTGCTGCATGTTGTGGGTCACAATGATAATGGTGTAGTCAACGCAAAGCTCCCGTATGAGGTCCTCAATTCTCTGGGTAGCAATGGGATCGATAGCCGAAGTGGGCTCATCCATGAGCAATATCCGTGGTTGCACGGCCAGAACCCGGGCTATGCACAGGCGCTGTTGCTGTCCCCCGGATAAGGAAAGGGCCGGTTCATGCAAGCGGTCCTTGACCTCCTCCCACAGGGCTCCGCCCTTCAAGCTCCTCTCCACGATCTCGTCTAACTGACGGCGATTCTTGAGTCCGTGAATACGTGGGCCATAGGCCACATTTTCGTAGATGCTCTTGGGGAAAGGGTTGGGTTGCTGAAAGACCATTCCAACCCGCTTGCGCAGCTCGACCACATCCGTGAAGCTATCGTAGATATCTTCTCCATGGACAAGAATGCGTCCCTCCAAGCGCGTGTTGGACACAAGGTCATTCATACGATTCAAAACCCTCAGGAAAGTGGTCTTGCCACAACCCGAAGGTCCAATCAATGCAGCGACCCCTGTTTCTTCAAAGTCAACGCTGATATCGAACAAGGCTTGCTTGGAACCATAGAAGAAGTTCAAATGCTCGACATTGACAGCGTATGAAGCAACCGCTGTATGCGCCTGACCTTCTATAGATCCTTGCGCTAGCTCTGCGTTCCTACTTGTCACTTGTGCCATCTTGTCTGATAATGCCATGATGATGCGGTTCTCCTATGCGAGAACCCATACCCTCCTTATACGATTGGATACACCCATTTCTACTTCCTCATAGACCCCGAGCCACACGCCGGCGATAGCGCCTGCGCAATGAGACAGCGACTAGATTCAACATGCAGACCAAAGCTACCAAGATCAGCGCCGTTCCATATGCTATGGGTCTGACCTGTGAAATGGCGTGATGCTGCGTGGACATGATGAAAAGATGATAAGGAAGAGCCATGAACCGGCTCCGCAGAGAACTCGGCAAGTATGGCAGGAAGAACGCAGCTCCCGTTGCCAGTATGGGGGCTGTCTCACCCGCTGCCCGGGCCAGACCCAGAATCGTCCCCGTGAGTATGCCGGGCAATGCCCGGGGCAGCACCACGCTCCGCACCACTTGCCAGCGAGTCGCTCCGAGAGCAAATGCACCTTCCCGGTAGGCGCGAGGCACCGTGGCCAGCGCTTCTTCCGATGCCGTCACGGTCACCGGCAATGTCAAGAGTCCGAGGGTGAATCCCGCCGCTATCAACGAGGGGCCAAACCCGAAGAACTTGACAAAGACCGCCATTCCGAACAAACCAAACACAATGGAGGGTACCCCGGCCAAATTGCGCAAAGCCATTCGTACCAACCGAGTAAAGCGTCCCTGGACTGCGTATTCATTCAGGTATATGGCGGCTGCTACGCCCAAGGGCACCGCAAAAGCAATGGTAATGAGGGTGACATAGAGTGTGCCGATGATAGCCGGGTAAATTCCGCCCTCGGTCATGCCACTGCGAGGCGAAGCAGTGATGAACTCCCAGTTAATAACCCCTATCCCTTTTGAGACGATATCGTACAGAATGAGAAATAAGATCAGAAGAGCGATGATCAACGATGAACGTAGCGCCCAGTAGCCAATGATTTCGGCACCACGCCATTGGCCTTTGGTCCTGGATTTGCCATGGCGTTCTCTCATTTGTTTGCCTCCGGTTTCCGGTGAATGAGAACATCAGCAACAAGATTCACGGTAAAGGTGATAAGAAAGAGCACTAACCCCACCACAAATAAGGCATGAAAGTGCAAGGAGTTGAAGGCCACATCGCCGATCTCAATGGCGAT
>SLSY01000148.1 GCA_007130145.1 Bacillota bacterium | reverse complement strand
CCTGGCCATACTGACATTCTGTTTGGTACTAACGCTTACGTTGGTCTTTCAGCTGTCCCGCGTTAATGAGCTCACTCTCCACAATGCGGGGTTCTTTGCCCATGGTTTAGACCAGTTGGACAGCGCCTCCATCCTGTCGGCGAGCGCTTCGCGGTGGTTACAAACCAGTGATTTACCCAGCGCATGGGAACTATGGCTGGCCGAGCATCTGGCTTCCTTTATAGACGATGCGCTGGATGAGCGCTACGTTAACGAGTTGAGACAAACTGCCAGTCACGAGCTGGCACTCTACTTCTCAGGAGAGCATGATGAGCTCGTCCTCCGTCTCGATCTTACCTCCTTCAAGTCCAACCTGGGCTTAATGATCAACCAGCGCTTCGAGGCCGAGTGGGCCGCTTGGTTCTCATCTCTCCTCCTTCCCGCCATACCCGAACAGGTTTGCACCGGCGATCTGGGCCACAACTTCTTGTGGCTACGACAAGTACGCTACGTCTCGATTCTCTTGAACCACCAAGCACTGGGGTGGGCGCTCCGATTCGTTCTCTTGCTCTTGGCGATGTGCATTGTTGTCCACCGCACCGAGGCGCTCGGTTATATCACACTTGCTATTGCTCTGGCTGGTTGGGCTCTACTACTGGCACTCCCCTATATAAATGCCACTTTTCACATGCAGCTGGCTACCACCCAGCTGCATCCGGGCGTCTGGTGGCGGCCACTTGTCTTCTCCACCAAAGATGCACTCATGGCAACAACCCGTCAGGTAGCCTGGCATACCGCCCTGGCCGGAACCTTAGCCCTGGGCATCGTTTCTGTCGTCAACAGTCTGGGCAGAAAAGGGTAGGTCCGGCTTTGTGAGCCTTGCAATCACTATCAAACGCACCCGTCAAGCGCCAGGCGACCCCAGCTCCGGATGATTTTTGCTCCAAGATCATGCGCAGGCGCAAGTATGCTACTTATACCTTGCATCCAGCGAGCATCGTAGGAAGCCGATTCCCCGAAGGTCAGACCTTGCAGGATCTTGAGGTAAATTGGCGAAGTTCACATTGTATTCTCATCATTTCGTCATTCCTTCTGTGTCCCGATGGCTAACAGGACAAAATGCGTAGGTCACACAGGCCGTGGCCGGCGGTTGGCTGTCTTGGTCATATAGAGATGCCAGCATACGACCAAGATCCTTTGCTTCAAACGACACAATCGCCGGTGTGGTGTAGGACGTTCCCGCCCGTGCGGGGGGATTGAGGCCATCTTCGCCGCCAGATACAGAAGAAACAGGCATCTTACGTAGAATAGAGGAACAAGGAGCCAACACGTATTCGCTCTGAGGCCAGAATGAGGAAACAAAAAGCCAGTTCATAAATGAATATGAACTGGCTGGATCATCTGGCGGCCCCAAGGGGAATCGAACCCCTGTTACCGCCTTGAAAGAGCGGTGTCTTAACCTCTTGACCATGGGGCCAAACTCGTCGCGTGGACTATTATACCTGAAAGACAGACCTTAAGCAAGCACCATTGACCGAAAAGAAGCCATTACCCGAGAGGTGGTTGGAACAATGAAAGACCTAGAAAGCGTTGACGTGGCTCGGGCTGCCATGAGCATGGCCCTCACCAAGGGGCGCGCAGAAGAGGGAAGCCTGAAGGAACACTTGCGAACCCTCGGCATCAAAGCTTGTGCGGTGGATTTGGGTGGTGACTTCACCCTCGCCGTCAAGTTGGTCATTGAACGCTCTTTGGTCGCAGCAAAGCGCGAAGGCCTGATCCACGAGACTCATACCGATGAAGGTGCCGTCGCGGGGGCGGCACGTGAGGCCATGTCACAAGTGCTTAGCAAGGGATTTGGTCTCAATGTGGGAGGAAAGATTGGACTTGCCCGGCGCCATGAGCACTTGATCGTAGCGGTGTTCTTCGCGGTCGGTCTGGTGCATCTCAATGAAGTGGCCGTGGGATTGGGGCACCGTGCGTTGCCCATTCGAGAATAGATGAATCGATATGTACACAAAAATGGTGCGCCCGGTGTGCATCGAACACACGACCGATCGGTTATGAGCCGACTGCTCTGCCGCTGAGCTACGGGCGCACTGTGAACTCAATTATATCGTACCGCCCGGTTTGGTGCAAGCCTGCAATGTCCTGGGGTGTCTGTCAAGTAGATGTGGGTTGATAAGGCTCTTCCCGGGGAACCTTGTGGTGACAGTGTGGCAAACAGCATCACCCGTCTCAGAGAAGACCACCCTGAACCGACAGCTCAAGGTGGTCCTGCATGTGCCGGACATCCGCCCTCAACCTAGGCGATTTCCACACTCGCCACAAAAACGAACGCCGCTAGGACTCTGAGTACCGCAGCGCTCACATTCAAGCATGCTTAGATTGTGACCGCAGTTACTGCAAAACTTCCCTTCTCCTGCCGGCTTGTCGCACTGCGGGCACAGGGTCTGTTTCCCTTCGATTTCGCCGGTGAAAACCTCTGTTTCCTGGGCCTTGCCTTGGATATCCTTCACCATCTTGCTGGCGCGTGCCGCGGCAACCTCAACGTTTTCACGGGGTGCACAGTTGCTACATAACGTAGCCTGTTCATTCCAGTCCGTTTCACACACCCACTTTCTGCACTTGGGACAGCGCTGAAAGTGGCGCTTGGCTTCATTCTGTGCCACCTCGAAAGCCACCTGGTGCTCCTTATGCCACTGGGGGGTCATGCCGCGGAACCGCTCGCTGATCACATCGGTCCCTCTGCGCAAACCATAGCCCACGCTGTGTTTTCGTGACATTTGGGCCGCAGCGCTAACCAACCCGCCCACACTTTTCAAGAGCTTTCCGCTACGATTGGATTTGCACTCAATGAACTCGGTTTTGAAGCCCTCCCGGCACAAATCACAATAGAACGTGAACTGAAAACCCGCCTCCGTACTGTTGTCCTTAAAATTGCTGGTAAATGGCTGCAGGCTGCTCATACCTCACTCTCCCCCATCCTCATAATGGTTTAGCGCACTTGACACACGTGGTTCTCCCCAATGGTTGCTCCACCCCGCACTTGCGATGGGGACAGACAGCGAGCAAGCGAGCATCGCACGTTTCACAATAATCCCCGAGAAACGTCTCCTCGCCACACGTAGGGCAGGCGATCTTCAAGTGTAAGCCACAGTGACTGCACGCCACCCAGCCCTTTTCCACCGGATTCCTGCATTGTGGGCACCGCCACTCATCCACTGGATTCATCTTGCCGCAGAAGGGACAAACTCTGGCCTGGGCTGGCACGAATTGATCACAGTAACGACAGGGATGCTTATATCCAACCATATTGCTCCACCCTCCCCACTATAGCGCACTCTGGTCTCGCTGTGCCTCACCTAAAGACTCTCCCCGGTCAGGTCGGGCGCTCCCGTCATGCTCTCAACCTTAGTCCAACGTTGATCTTCTCCGGTCGCCTGCACGTGAAAGGTTAGTAGATCGCTTACATCGTCTTGCCATTGCTTTGGTGAGCGATGGAACACGCGTCCGATGAAGCGGCGTCGCAGATTTCGTAGTTCCGGGATCTTTCTTACCGCGGCGGCATAACGCTGGTAATGCGGCTTCTTGAGGCTCTCGTCTTGCAAATAGATGGGCTCTCGACGGAAATTCACGGCTATCATGCACCGGTTCACTTCCTCGATGCAATCCGCGGCGGCTTGCTGGAGGGTGTCCCTGTCTTGGGTTATGCGGTATTGCTCACGCGTCATAATCCGGAAAAAATACGTAGCTCTACCTTGTCCTTCTCCTGCCGCTGCTTCCAGAGCCAGGGCGTTGCCGGGGCGGGAGGCATCAACGTCATATATCGGAACCAAAAACCACAAGTAGTCACCGGTCTCTTCGCCCAGCAGCCCCCGTTTGATACCAATGGATATGAGATCGCCCCGGCCCACCGAGCACAAGTGATCATACTCATACTTGAGCCCTGCCAGAGCCAGTCTCTCTTCCAATGAACACCACAGCTCGGGGGACAGGGCTTCCAGCTGCTGACGTTTCACCGCCTGACCGTCCCGCAGCAAACCGGCGGCCTGGCGAACCACCGCCGGACTGGCTGTGGGCGCCAGTTCTCTGAGGACTTCTTGCACCTTGACGGAAAGGTCATTGATGATAGCCGAAAGCACCCGCGTCAAAAGAGCGAACTGTCGTCCCAGGCGCGACAAGACCAATGTATCGCCTTGCTGCGTACCTATGGTTAAGGAGTAGTCTGCTTCTTCAAACCTGGTCATGAAGCCATAGGGCATACGCATGGGTTCATCATCCGTTGGCAGCAACACCAAGGCCGTTTCGTACAGTCTAATCTCACAGGGTCCGCTGAAAGCCCGGCCCTCATCACCTGGTTGATAGGAGGCATGGCCTTTGAGACCGCCCTGGCGCAAACGTTCATACATCAGCAGGTCGGTGATGAACACCTCATGGCGCATGCGGCGGAGCTGGCGGCCAAAATCATCGAACCGGCGACCCAATCGTGACAGCAGCAATGACTCCGTGCCCATGGTCAATCCTATCTCGTAGTCTTCTACCGTCATCCTATCAATATCACGCAACAGGAAAAACAGTGGATCACCGTACTTGGGCATGATGGACAGACTCTCCTCGGTGATAGCTGCCCGGGCCTTGCCTTGCGAGAGAATCTTTTGGCATGCTCCCTCCAGGACATACTGCAGATCGGCCTCCAAAACCTTGCGTGCACCGCTGTCCTCACTCATGGTCCACTCCCCATCCATCTGGCCTGAGGTGGTCTCTGTATGATACGAAAAGAACAGTTCCAACGGTCTCAGTTCACTTTCTTCAAAGCCATTCCATATCCTGCTCTCCCTTGAAGGTGTTGCGTCACCCGATGGTCTGTCATCTGGCCCATTGGAGTTTGCTAGACTAGGAAGGCTGATGCCAGAAGCAGGAAGAGACGTGCCAGTGCGACGATGAGCAAGCCACCGGCCAAGAACGGGGCTTCTCACAATGAGCCTTTAGTCAGCTGACACCGCAGCCAGCTACTCTCTCATAAAGCGTCCACTACCAGCGCTTCTCCGTGGATAGGTTTGCAGGAGCCTTCATCCATGACCCGCATGGGTCCAGACGCAAAGGAAGTAGCTCAATCACTGCCACCGCTTGAGATTGGGCAAGAGAGCGCACATCATTTTACGCGCCTGGTCGAGCGTCATACCGGGGTTTGCGGCAACAACGTGTGGCACACAAGTCTCGATCATCTCTTCCATCGTGATATCGGAGTTGAACGAACCAGCAGTGTAGCATAACTCGCAGTAGTCCTCACTTTTGGTCCCATCAGCATGGGTCCCGTACATGTCATTCAACGCTCCCATGGGCATCCCACAGGATTGACAGCAGTGCTCCGTCCCCATTTTGTACTCCTCCTCCTGCGTTATAATGATTCCTGTAGACTCATCATAGCACCTCTTGGCTCCGGAACCCCGTTCTCTTTTCAGCACGGTCAGCACAGGCACCGAGAAAAGGGCCCACTGAACGCAAGACTGCGCAGTACCGCCTACGGAATCTTAACCAAAAGAGGGGCTTCCCCATCAGAAACCCCTTGGTAAACTGGCTCCCCGAGTAGGATTCGAACCTACAACCCTCCGGTTAACAGCCGGATGCTCTGCCGTTGAGCTATCGAGGATCAAACGTCGCATCGCTATTATACCTCTTTCAATGTGCTGCGTCAACAAGACACAATGACGCGGTCAAGCTCGTGCTAACGCATCAAAATGATGAATCTCAATCGAGATAGTCTTTCAACTTCTTGCTGCGATTGGGGTGCCGGAGCTTGCGCAAGGCTTTGGCCTCAATCTGGCGGATCCGTTCACGGGTGACGCCAAAGTGCTGCCCCACTTCCTCCAAGGTACGCATGCGGCCGTCATCCAGACCAAACCGCAACCGCAATACTCTTTGCTCGCGCACGGTCAGTGTCTCCAAGACCTCTTCCAGCTGCTCGCGCAAGAGCAAGAAGGACGCGGCCTCGGCCGGCGCCGTGGCATCCTCATCTTCGATGAAATCGCCCAGATGGCTATCCTCTTCTTCCCCAATCGGGGTCTCCAAGGACACCGGTTCCTGTGCTATTTTCATGATCTCCCGGACCCTTTCCACCGTGATACCCATTTCCTGTGCAATCTCCTCTGCCAGGGGCTCACGACCCAGTTCCTGCAGAAGCTGTCGCTGTACGCGAATGAGTTTATTAATGGTTTCCACCATATGCACGGGAATCCTGATGGTTCTCGCCTGGTCGGCAATGGCACGGGTAATGGCTTGGCGAATCCACCAAGTAGCATAAGTGGAAAACTTATACCCCTTTTGATAGTCAAATTTCTCCACCGCTTTAATGAGGCCCAGATTACCTTCCTGAATCAGGTCCAGAAACTGCATCCCCCGGCCTACGTAGCGCTTGGCAATGCTCACCACCAACCGTAGATTGGCCTCGGTGAGGCTTCGCTTAGCTTCCACATCACCCTGCTCGATGCGCTTGGCTAAGTATACTTCATCCTCGGCCGTGAGCAGGGGAACCCGTCCGATCTCCTTGAGATACATGCGGACCGGATCATCTATGGAGATACCCTCCGGCACGCTGATATCGCCATCGGCCTCCTGCACTTGCCCGGGAGGTGGGAGTGTCTCATCCTTCGTCCCACTGGCGATCTCCACCCCGGCCTCAGCCAGCAGCTCGTATACATCATCGATCTCATCGGGCGTCAGTTCCACCCCTTGCAGAGCATCCATGATCTCTTCATAGCTAATAACGCCTTTTTGCTGGCCTAGCTTGATCAGTGATAGTACTGATTCGTTTCTTAGCATGGTGCTGTTGCTCATTTACTACCCCCCTCCCGCCTCATCTGTGCGGGGACCTTGTCAGGTCCTGGAACTTTTCAGTTCCTTGAGTAACGTCTGGTATTCCACCAGATGCTGCTGTCTTTCATCTTCGGTCAACGTATCGACTGCCAGAAATCTTCCCAATTCATCAAGGCGTCTGCGCTTCAACGTGGTTATGCAGTCGGTCATAACCTGTTGCCGGTCGGAATCAGCATAAATCGTATCCTCTGCGCATACCATAGCTACGAGTGAAATACACGCTTCCTTCTGATTCTGACCTAACAACGACATGAGACGGCCCTGATCGATGCTCCCCTGCGTCTGGGGCCACTCATACAATAATTCCACAATCGCCCGCCACTCGGCGCTGACAAAGGCCTCAAGCGGTACCTGCGCGCGTATGGATGGAATACAAGATCCATCATCCAGCATCAAACGCACCAAATCTTTCTCCGCCTGTAAGACAGCGGGACTCAATCCATTACTTGCTTTTTTCTCATGCGCTTTAGTATACATCAATTCTGGTGTTTTATCCCTGCCGCCCCGGCTGCTGCGGCGAACCTCCTGCTCCAGAGCCGCAACCGGTACATCCATTTCCCGGGCAAAGCGCTGAATATAGGCAGCCCGCTCCACCGCGTTATCCAGTTCGGCCAAAACGGCCGCGAGCTCCCGGGCCATACGGGCTTTATCGTCTATCTTACGCACATCATACGTACGATTCAGCTGACGGTGCCGGTACTCCACCAAGGGCAGGGCTTCTTCCAATAGCGCTCTGAATTCGTCGCTTCCCCGCTGACGTATGAAATCGTCCGGATCATAGCCTTCGGGCATCATCGCCACCCGCACCTGTCCGCCCAAACGCTTGAAGATCTCCAAACCCTTGTGGGCCGCTTTCTGCCCGGAGGCATCCGCATCGTAGGCAATCACCAGGTCCTGAGCCAAGACATGCAAGGCACGCGCCTGTTCCGAGGTGAGCGCCGTTCCCAGCGAGGCCACCGCATTGGTGATGCCAAACTGATGCGCCGCGATCACGTCCATGTAGCCCTCCATCACCACGGCGACGCCCTGGCGTCGAATCTCCTCGCGCGCCAGATCCAGCCCGTACCAGGTACGTCCCTTGGAGAAATGTGGACCCTCCCGGGAGTTGATATACTTGGGCTCTTCACCTGTCAATGTCCTTCCCCCAAAACCAATGATCTGGCCTCGGGGATCGGCTATGGGAAACATAAGCCGGTGCCTGAAGGCATCATAATATTTTCCCCGGTCGCTGCGAGATACGAGTCCCGCCTTTTGCAATAACTCTTGGTCGTAACCCTTGCTGCGTAAAGCCCGTAAGGTTCGTTCCCAAGCGTCCGGTGCATAACCAAGACGAAAGGTTTCTTGCGTCGTCTCGTCAATGCCCCGCTTCTCCAAATACGTGCGAGCAAGTTTGCCATCTGATGCGGCCAAAAGCGCCTCATAAAAACGACAAGCCGTGCTGAGAACCGCGCGAATCTCCCGCTTGATGTTGTCTTGCGGGCTTTGGTCACTGGCCTTGAGTTCCACCCCGGCCCGCTCGGCCAAAAGGGCCACCGCCTCGGGGAACGACATGTTCTCCCGTTGCATAACAAAGTGAAATATGTCGCCGCCTGCGCCACAACCAAAACAGTAAAACATATTCTTGTCCGGCGTTACGCTGAATGAAGGCGTCTTCTCGTTGTGAAAAGGACACAAACCCACCAAACGTTGGCCCTGTTTACGCAGCGCTACGTAGTCAGAAACGACAGCAACAATGTCACTTCTATCCCTGACCTCTTGCAAAGCGGCTTCGTCAAAACTCGCTTTCATACTAATCACCGTCGTTCTGCGACTTCAAACATTAGTTCGCGATAAGGCGGCATTATCCTGCAGAAAAGGGAAAGATCGGACCCCATCACCTGGATGGGGTCCATCATACCAGCCTGAACCCAATTTATTCCAAAAAAACTCTCTCCCGTACTGTCCCCGCACGCTCCGAACGAACGACCAAATCAATCTCACACGGCGCCCGAGTGCTCACCAGCCACTCCAGATACTGTTCGCGCACGGCGCCGGGTTCCACAAACCCCGGGAGATGGTCTAGTTCGCTCCGGGCCTGGCCCCCCACGACCTTAGCTTCGGGCGGAACCTTTAGCTCGGCCACGGGCTTTTTGGCCAATCCCGTCTTTGCGCCGTGGGCCGTGCCGCCGGTGGGAAGATACCCCATGTTACGCACCCGTGCGGACACCTTGAATACACCGTCACCTACCCTGACCCCTTCCACTTGCTCCAGTCGCAACAGGGGCGTAGCCAAGGCATGCTTGAGGGAAAACGTGCAGTTTTTCTGGCACTCTTCCTCGAGCAATGGACCGGGAGGCGCATTCTGCCGCACTGTCTTGGTCAGCCAACCACCGATTTCTACCGTCCCCAGATCGGGATGGTCAAACGGCTGCCACCCACGGAAACCCTCACCATCAAGATGCTCGTCCTGCCACTTGAGCAGCTTGAGCCCTTCTTCTTCCTCATGGGCCAGCGTCTTGTCCTTGTCCTCTTTGTCTTTGTCCAGACCGGCCCGACCCGCCATATCCCACAGTTCGGTAGTAAACCCAATCAAACCACGATGTTCATACACCCAGTCAATGAAGATACCCGCACGGGTACTACCCCAGCCACCATGGGAAGCCGGGATGCACTTGTATCCCAAAATCTCCTCGCCGCGCTGGCCCAACGCCCGAAACGCCTTCAAGTCATGCTGGTCCATCTCATCGTCACTCTTGGTGCAATAGGCGCGGAAGATAACCCCGCCCGTGGTATGATAGGCTTGTACCGTCGCGATATTGGGCCGGCTGACAAAGAAGTCGGCCATGGCCTTGGTCTCCGGCTCGCTCAGTGGGTAAGGACCGGCTCCACGTTGCTCAGGACGCCAGTAGGCCGGAAAGTTCCGGTTAATGTCCAGGCCCCAACGACTGGGCGCCACGGTCAAAGGCTCGCGTTGATCGCCTTGCCAACGCCCCTCGGGAACCACACGATAAAACTCGCCCTGGAAATCATCGGGCTGGCGCCTCACCATCAACCGGGGATCCTGGGAAGATATCTTCCATTCCCCCGCCGGATCGCTGATGCGCATCTGTAGGATCAGCCCATCATCATTCACATCTTCCATGACAATTCCCTGTTCATCTTGATCGACAGGATAGGGACGCACGCTCGAACGCAAAAGGTGCGGGGTCGTCAAATACAGCTCGGCACCATCGGGATTGATGCGCGGGATCAAATAGAAGGCCCGCGTGTCCAAAAGATGAGTGACTTCGGTATCCGTGCCGTAACCTGCGAGCAAATGCAAAATGGTGTGGAGGCAAACATGAGAACCTGTGACCTCACCGGCATGAATGTTAGCATCGATGTACATAGCGGGCTTGTCCGCTGCTTCACCGCTGGAGCGATGGGTCAGTTCCAGCATCCAAATATCGCGGCCCTCATAGCTTTTGCCTATGCTCTCCAGCTGTGCCAAATGGGGATACTCATCAACACACTGTTGGAGAAATGCTTTGATCTCCTCATACCGATAGAACCGGCTGTAATCCAACGCAATCGCCACCTGCAACCCCTCCCCCCACGTAGTTCCCTTTGTGTGCCCTCACCCGGCCAGCTGGGCTCGCGCGGCTGCCAGACGCGCCACCGGTACCCGGTAGGGTGAGCAAGATACATAATCCAGCTCGCATCGATGGAAAAACGCAATGGACGCCGGATCGCCGCCATGCTCACCGCAAATGCCAATCTTCAACGAAGGGCGGGTCTTGCGGCCCAGATTGACCGCCATCTTGACCAGTTTTCCTACCCCGTCTTCATCCAACACCGCAAAGGGGTTTTCCGGCAACACTTTCTCCTGTAAATAGTGATGGAGGAACTTGGCCTCGGCGTCATCCCGGGAATAACCGAAGGTCATCTGGGTCAAGTCATTGGTTCCAAAGGAGAAAAACTCGGCATGTTCGGCCACCTCATCGGCTGTCAATGCACTGCGGGGAACTTCAATCATGGTACCCACTACGCAGGGGAAGTCCAAGCCTACCTCTTCCTTGACTTCCTCAGCCGTAGCGCGGACCACCTTCTCCAGCACCGCCAACTCCTTAGCATGGCCCACAAGCGGTATCATGATCTCGGGCATGATATCCTCCTGGCCTTCTTTGATCAGCTCTGCGGTGGCTTCAAAGATGGCGCGGGCCTGCATGGCATACATCTCAGGATACACAATGCCCAACCGGCATCCCCTAAAACCTAACATGGGGTTGCTTTCGGAGAGAGCACGCGCCTTGCGCAGCAGCTCCTCCTTCTCCTCGATATCGCTTGCGCCTAGATCGTCGTCTCGCGCCCGCCCCAAGGCCACCACCAGTTCCTCAATGCGAGGCAAAAACTCATGAAGGGGTGGATCGAGCAAACGAATGGTGACCGGATATCCTGCCATGGCCCGCAAAATGCCCTTGAAGTCTTCCTTCTGCATGGGCAAGAGGCGCTCCAACGCCGCCTTGCGCTCCTCTTCCGTCTCCGCGAGAATCATGGCTTGCATGGCCGGCAAACGGTCGGATGCCATGAACATATGCTCAGTGCGGCAGAGCCCAATGCCCTCTGCACCCAGCTTGCGGGCTAAAGCAGCATCGGCAGGGGTATCGGCGTTGGCCCGCACGCCCAGACGGCGCATTTGATCGCCCCAGCTCAGGACTTGCTGGAACTCACCACCTAGGTCCGGCTCCACCAGAGGCACCTGGCCCCGCATTACCTTTCCCGAGGCACCGTCCAGGGTGATCACTTCGCCCTCATCCAGCCTCTTGCCCCGGGCATAGGCCTGCTTTTTACCTAAATCAATGCGTAATTCGTCACAGCCGACCACAGCCGGCTTGCCCATACCCCGGGCCACGATGGCCGCATGGCAGGTCATACCGCCACGACTGGTGAGAATGCCCTGAGCCTGAACAATGCCGTGCATGTCGTCGGGCGCTGTTTCGGGCCGGACCAGAATGACCTTCTCCCCCGCCTCGCCCCGCCGCTCTGCTTCATTGGCATCGAACACCACCACACCAGTGGCGGCCCCCGGTGATGCCGGAAGACCCTGGGCCAACACCTCTACCTCTGCGCCGGGATCGATGGTACGATGAAGCATCTTCTCAACCTGTTCGGGTTCAATGCGACCGACTGCCTCCTCAGCCGAAATGATCCCTTCGGTCACCAGGTCATACGCGATGCGTACGGCGGCTTGGGCGGTGCGCTTGCCGGTACGCGTCTGCAAAATGAATAGTTTTCGCCGCTCTATGGTGAACTCTATATCCTGCATGTCCCGGTAATGATGCTCCAGCTCTTGCGCTGTCTCCAGAAGCTGCTGGTAGGCCTCGGGCAGTTCATCGGCCATTTCCACGATGGGTCTGGGAGTACGCAGTCCGGCCACCACATCTTCACCCTGAGCATTGACCAGGTATTCGCCCAACACGGCAGCGACACCGCTGGAAGGGTCGCGGGTAAATAAAACACCGGTGGCCGAATCATTACCCATGTTCCCAAACACCATGGCCTGGACGTTCACCGCCGTGCCCAAATCCTCAGCAATGCGATGAATGCGGCGATAGACCGCGGCCCGGTTATTATACCAGGAACTGAAAACGGCCTCCACTGCCAGCAAAAGCTGCTCGCGCACGTCCTGCGGGAACTCTCTTTTAGCCAGTCGTCGGACCAATTCCTTGAACTCGGCGACCACTTCCATGAGAACATCGGGCCCCAGGGCACTGTCCACGCTGACGCCGGCCTTCTCCTTGTGCTTGTCCAATACATCCTCGAACACGCCGATGGGCAAACCCATCACCACGTTGGCAAAGATTTGGATGAGCCGGCGATAACAGTCATAGGCAAAACGCGGATCTTGGGTGGCCTCGGCTAATCCTTTGGCCGTCTCATCATTCAGCCCCAAATTGAGAATGGTATCCATCATCCCCGGCATGGACACCGCTGCGCCCGAACGGACGGAGACGAGCAACGGTTCTTTGGGATCGCCGAAACGCCGGTCCATGGCCGCTTCCAGGTCACTCAACCGGGTGAATATCTCCTCCACCAGCGTCTCTTCTACCTCTCGGCCCGCCTCATAGTAATCGATGCAAGCCTCGGTGGATACCGTGAAACCGGGAGGCACCGGCAGCCCAAGACGGGTCATCTCCGCCAGGTTGGCTCCTTTTCCTCCGAGAAGAGAGCGTTGGTCAGCGCCACCTTCGTTGAACATGAACACTCGCTTACGCACCCTGGGTTTCCCTCCTGATCGACGTTATTTCTAAGACACGATTGGCCGTCTCCTCGATCGCCCGGTCGGTTACATCCACCACGGGACAACGCAAACGATCGAAGACCTCCTGCGCATAGGCAGTCTCCCGCAGAATGCGGTCTGTACCAGCATAAGAAGCCGACGCGCCAAGTCCCATGGTCTTGAGACGCTCCTGGCGAATCTTAATGAGGCTCTCTGCCTTAATGGTGAGGCCCACCACCTTGTTGCGGGGCATCGAAAACAGTTCTTCTGGCGGGGGCAGCTCGGGCACCAGCGGCACATTAGCTACTTTGTGGCGCCGCTGGGCCAGGTAAAGGCTTACCGGTGTCTTAGAAGTCCTAGACACACCAATGAGAACCACCTCTGCCAGCAAAAGTCCCCGGGGATCCTTGCCGTCATCATACTTGACGGCAAACTCCACCGCCTCCACCCGCCGGAAGTACTCCTCATCCATGCGGTGCATCAGTCCTGGCTGCAGTTTGGGTTCAATATAGGTTAGACTGCCAAGGGCCGCCATCATGGGTCCCATGATATCCACGGTCAGGATGCTGTGTCTATGGGCCTCCTCCAGAAGAAACATACGCAATTCGGGTACAATCAGAGTGAAGACGATGATGGACTTGAGTCCCTTGGCTTCCTCTATGACTTCAACGATGGCCTCGCGGTCGTGTACATGCGGGACGCGCCGGATCTCTATGTGCCCGGCGTTAAACTGCGCCGCCGCAGCCCGGGTCACCTGTTCGGCTGTTTCACCTATGGAGTCTGATAGCACAAAGGCTATCGGTCGTGTCGAATGCTCGGAGATCCCTATCACCCCGTTTTCCATAAGAAGTAGGAGCCGTCATCTCGCGGCATCCACTCCATGTATATTACTCACTGCTTGGAAACTTTCCTGCTCACCGTCACCTGCAATCGGTCGAATCTCGCCATCCCCTGGAACAAGGTCTGGGTCTGGGCCAGCAAACCCAAGCGGTTGTCACGGAGACGGGTGTCCTCCACCAGCACCATGACCTCATCAAAGAAGCGATCAATGGAAGGTTTAAGGGCAAGGAGGATGCGTAAATATCCCGTGTAGTCCCTCTTGTCCAACGCTTTGACCCTTTGCTCTTGTGCCTTTTGCACGGCGGCAAAGAGGTCTTTCTCCGCTTCATCTCGCAGATATTCGGGCGCTACGCCCGTTTCTCCCTCTTGCTTTGTGGCCAAATTGGCCACGCGCTTGTAGGCAGTCATGAGCTGCAAGAACTCATCGTGGCGCGCAAACTCAGCCAGCGCGCGACAGCGCCGCCAACTATCCACCACCTCGCGGAGTCCGTCAGCAAACACTGCATCAATGACTTCTACCGCCATGCCCGCATCAGCAAAGAGGGTGCGCGCCCGCAGCTGGATGAACTCCATGAGATTTTTGACAACATCCTCTTGACCACCCTTGTGACCGGCCATGGGTTCCACTGCTCGGGTGATGATGTCCTTTACATCCAATGGCAGCTCGGCATGCCACAAGAGCTGTACCACTCCTTGTGCCTGCCGGCGCAATCCGTAAGGGTCTTGCGAACCGGAGGGTTGCATGCCCCGGGCAAAGCAACAAGCGAGGGTATCGAGACGATCGGAGAGCCCGACCATCACGCCGGCCATGCTGTTGGGCATATCATCGTCGGTCGTACGGGGTTTGTAGTGTTCATAGATGGCCTGGGCCACTTCTTTCGGCTCCCCATCCAGCAGGGCGTACTCTTTGCCCATGATGCCCTGGAGTTCGGGAAATTCGCGCACCAAATGGGTGACCAGATCCGCCTTGGAAAGCCATGCTGCCCGGCTGACCGTATTCAGGACTGCGTCACGCAAACCCGAGAGCAAGGCAAACGTGCGGGCCAGCGCCGTGACACGCTCGGTCTTCTCATAAAGAGTCCCACTCCCTTCCAAGAACACCACCCGCTTGAGTTCGTCGAGGCGCTCATCCAGCGTTCCCTTGCTGTCCTGCTCGAAGAAGAACTCTGCATCGGCCAAGCGCGCAGCGATGACTCGCTCGTTCCCATGCACTACCGTCTCCAGGTGGCGATGATCACCGTTGCGCACCCCCACAAACAAGGGAAGCAAGCGACGTTGGGCATCGCCTATGGGGAAGACGCGCTGGTGATGACGCAATGTCGTCACCAAGACATCGGCAGGAAGCGTCAAGAAGCGCTCATCAAAGCGTCCCAAGAACGCCGTGGGGAACTCCACCAGCCCCACCACCTCAGCCAGTAAGTCTTCATTCAGCAAGGCTTGACCGCCTGCCTTTTGGGCGAGAGCGGTTACCTCATCCTGTATGATCTCCTGCCGACGCCGGGGCGAAAGAATGACGCCCCACTCGGGCAGCTGCGAAAGGTAGGCCCGGGTATCGGCCACCGGGTGAGGCCCGGGGTTCATGGTGCGATGCCCGTAGGTCAAGGGCCGGGCGTTGATCCCGGCCATGCTAAAGGGAATGGGCTCGTCCCCGTAAAGAGCCAACAGCCAGCGAATGGGTCTGATGAAGCGAAACTCCCCCTCGCCCCAGCGCATGGGACGAGAGACGGGAAGCTTGACAATGAGTTCGGAAAACAGACGCGGTAACAGCGTGGCAGTATCCTCCCCCTCCTGGCGACGCAGGGCAAACACGTACTCGCCACCTTTGACTTTTTGGATCCGTAGATCGCTTACCTCTACGCCTTGACTCTGAGCAAAGCCCACCGCCTGTCTGGAGGGGTTGCCGTCGGCGTCGTAGGCCACCTGTCGGGATGGTCCGCGCACTGTCGTCTCCATGGGCTCTTGCCTGGGCGCCAACGCCATGATATGCAAGACGAGGCGGCGGGGTGTTCCCATGGTCCTGATCTCCTCATAGGCCAACCGCGCCTCGTTTAGACGCTCCCGGGACAGCCTTTCCAGGGCGGTAAGAAGAGGTTGTAGAGCGCGTGCCGGGACTTCCTCCAGGCCAACTTCTAATACGACATCACGTGTTGCTCGCACCAGCTATACCCCCTTCTTGAGCAGGGGAAAGCCCTGGCTTTCCCGTTGCTGGTAGTAAAGACGAGCGCATTCTCTGGCCAGTGTTCGCACGCGTCCTAGATAGGCCGTACGTTCGGATACACTGATGGCACCGCGGCTGTCCAGTAAGTTGAAGGTGTGAGAACACTTGAGCACATACTCGTAGGCCGGTAACACCAGCCCCTGGGTGAGAATGCGACCGGCCTCCTGCTCGTAACCGTTGAACAGCTGCGTGAGCAGATTGACATCGGCCTCATCAAAGCAGTAGCGAGAGTGCTCCACCTCGGCGTTGTGGTAGAGATCACCATAGCTCAGGTTGGATGCCACAGCGATAGAAAAGACATTGTCCTGATCCTGTATGTAGCCGGCCAACCGTTCCAGGCCATAGGTTATCTCAACCGCTACCGGGCGACAGTCAAATCCCCCCACCTGTTGAAAATAGGTAAACTGCGTGATCTCCAAGCCATCAAGCCACACCTCCCAGCCTAGACCCCAGGCACCCAGCGTGGGGGCTTCCCAGTTGTCCTCCACAAAGCGAATGTCGTGTTCCTCGCTCTTGATACCCAACGCGGTCAGGCTGTCCAGGTAAATATCCTGAATGGCATCGGGTGAGGGTTTGACCACCACTTGATACTGGAAAAAACGATACAGGCGATTGGGGTTTTCCCCATAGCGCCCGTCGGTCGGCCTCCGCGAGGGTTCTACATACGCCACCCGCCAGGGCTCTGGACCCAATGTCCTGAAGAAGGTGGCAGGGTGCATGGTCCCGGCTCCCTTCTCTATGTCATAGGGTTGCTCCAATAAGCACCCGTGTTCTGACCAAAACGAATGTAAGGCCAGAATCATATCCTGCAAAAGCACCATTGATCACCTCCGCATTGCTCACAAAAATCTCCCGCCGCTGACGTCACGGTATACGCCAGGGACGGGAGATATCCCGCGGTTCCACCCTGTTTGGCAACACCCAGTGTGTTACCCCCTCATTATCGCCATTAGGCTCCCGAGCGCCTTCCCCGGTGGGCTGTGCCGGCTCGCAGCAACCGCCGACTCTCTGATCAAACCGTGCCGGGTACTACCTCTCCTTCATCGCCCTTCTCATTTAGGTTTACCAAAACCGGAGCTAGTTGTCAACCTCATCCGCGCGGTCTTGAGCCTCTTCATCCTCACCCGGGGACCTAGAAGCGCCGGGCTCCCCCCGTCGCTCCACTTCTATCGTGCAGCGGGTGACCAACGCCCCCACCACCCCCGCCGCCGCCAGCCAGGGTGCCAGCACTGTACCGACCGCTCCCAGGGTAACCGGCAGCTGCAAGATGGTATCGTCACCTTGCTTCACATGGATGCGGGTCACATTGCCCTGATGAACCAGTTCTTTGATTTTGCCTGCCAGATCCTGCCCGGTCACGTGCATGCGCTCGCGCCAGCGTGTCTCTTCATACTCCTCTTCAAAGGCGATCAGAGCATCGACCACATCGCCGTCATTGTCGACCAAGAGTCGTTTGGCTTCCCGGTAACTCAGACCGGTGCGGTCACGTAGCATATCGATCTTTTCCAGACTGATGCCCACCGTGTCATCACTCCTCTTTCAGATTGCGGATCTCTGCGAGTGCTGCTAGTGACTTGGGCCGGAACTCCAGACGATACTGAAGAAACTCCTGCAGCAAGCTGGCGATCTCTTTTTCTGCGGCGGCATGGATGCGCAATACGCCCAAACGGGAGAAAGGAAGTTTGCGCAAAGCCTGCAGCTGAGCCAAGATAACCGGCCGCAGTGTCCGGCCCTTGACCGTTCCCTTGCACTCGTTGCATACAATGCCCCCGTCACTGGTAGAAAATACGAAAGGTCCTACCTTCTGACCACAGTGTACGCACCGGCGGAGCTGGGGAGCATATCCGCTCACCTCCAACAGACCCATTTCGAAGCGGCGCAAGACCATATCCAACTGCCCAAGTGGACTGTGACAGAGCGCGGTCAAGGCGGTGAGAACCAATTGATACAGTTCCACCGCCAGCTGGCGCTCTCGCGCCACCAAGCCCGCCCATTCTCCGACATAAGCAGCAGATGCCATGCGGTCGAGATCTAAGCGAAGCGGGCGAAAGGCCTCAATCATTTCCCCCTGCGTGATGGTGTCCAACTGGCGTCCCCGATACAGCATAAAGCTGGCTTGTGAGAAAAGCTGGATCACGGCGGACAGTTTGCTCCGCGGTCGCCGCACGCCCTTGGCCACAGCGCGGATGGAACCATGCTCGGGTGAGAGAATCACGACAATGCGGTCTGCCTCACCCAAATCGTAGGTTCTGAGCACGATGCCTTCGCTCTGGTAATATGCCACACGCTCGCCTCATTCCTCGACATGCCTAGACTGCAACCAGATGACTCATCAAGGTGGTGGCCAGGTAGAAGTAGATAATAAGGCCGGTTACGTCGATGGCCGTGGTGATGAAAGGCCCGCTGGCCACGGCGATGTCCACACCCAAGCGATCAAAGGTAAGGGGCACAAAGGTGCCAATGATGCTCGCGGTAAACAGGGTCAGGCTCATGGATAACCCTACCACCAACCCCAGCATGGGTGAGCCCTGCCACGTCATGGCAATCAGGGCCATGGCCAGGCCGAACAGACATCCCATCACCACGCCGACCTGCGCTTCCCGCAGCACCGTGCGCATCAAACGACGGGTGTCAAGTTCACCGGTGCTGATGCCGCGCACAACAACGGCAAAAGACTGCGTTCCGACGTTTCCGCCCATATCAATCAGAACCGGGATAAAATAGGCCAGTGCCACTATGTTCTCGAGGGTGTCAGTGAACCCCTGGATAACGTTGGCGGACATAAAGTTCCCTACCAAGAGAAAGCTCAACCAAGGCAGGCGGCGCCGCACCTTGAGCCAGGTCCCGGCCGCCATCTCTTCGCTCTCATCGGCGCCGGTACCAGCCATGCGGTAGATGTCTTCGGTGGCCTCTTCTTCAATGACGTCGATGACGTCATCAACGGTGACGATTCCCAACATGCGGTTGTTGCCGTTGACAACGGGGATGGCCAATAGGTCGTAACGGGCAACCGCTCGGGCCACTTCCTCCTGGTCGGTATCGGGAGACACGCTGATGACGTTGGTCTCCATAATATCACTGAGAGGGAGGTGAGACTGGCTGGTGATGAGTTCGCGCAACGAGAGAACTCCCACCAGACTGCGCTGCTCGTTGACGACATAAATGTAGTATGCGGTTTCGGATTCATCGGCCACCTGCCGCACATGGTCGGTGGCCTCACCCACAGTGAGTTCGGGAGACAGTCCAATATATTCTTTGGTCATGATACCGCCGGCGGTATCCTCATCGTACTTGAGCAATTCCCGGAGGTCCTTGACCTCTTCTGATTCCATCATGGCCAGCAGCTGATCGGCTTCATCAGCCGGCAAGTCACCCAGCAAGTCGACTAGATCGTCAACGGCCATTTCTTCTAGAACACTTGACAATCGTTCGCGATCTAGTTCAGGCAGGAGACGAGCTACTTCCAGGTAATCCATTTCCTCAAACACAGACGCAATGAACTCGTCATCAAAAAGATTTAGTGTGAGGCTTGCTTCTTCTAGGGTGAGCTCCGCAAAAATCTCAACGACATCCGTGGGGTGTAATTCACTGAGTAGGTCGCGGATGGCATCGCGTTGGCCTCCTTCAAGGAGATCGCGCACCTTCTCGAGCAGTTCCAGATTTCTTGACTCCATATGGTTCGCTCCTCTCTCAGGGCGAACTCACCACAGCCAGCAAGAGTACGTGGTAAGAGCCCTGGTCAATCACACGTCTCTGACTCCCGTCAGGGGCGGGTTCCAATGCTCTCACCTCTTTCCTTGTGGGTCCAAATTCTTTCATTGCATCCCTTCTCAACCACTAACAGACCATGAGCGCATGATAGCACTTCTGTACTGTTCCTCGGTTATTATAGCAGGTCGTAACGCAAAAAGGAACCCCAGAGTGCGTGGTTTGCGACACAAGCTGCGCTAACGCTCAGCACTAAGGCCCAGCGCACGCAACAGTGACTCCCGGTTACGCCAGTCCTTTTTCACCCGCACCCACAGATCCAAATAGAGCGGACGCTGAAGCAACGGTTCCAGCGCTTGACGGGCCCTGCTGCCAATTTCCTTGAGCCGGCCACCGCCTTGCCCGATGAGAATGCCCTTTTGGGATTCGCGTTCTACCAGAATGTCGACGCGCGCATAGATGGTGCCGCCCTCACGGTAATGCAATTCCTCGACCATGGTGGCCACGGCATGGGGGACCTCGTCCTGGGTGAGAAGAAGGACTTGTTCGCGTACGTGTTCGGCAATGATGGCCGCATCATGCTGATCGCTCTTGGCATCGTCAGGATAGTAGCGGGGGCCCTCTGGTAGTTGCGCGAGCAAGTAGTCTAAGAGCTCTTTGAGTCCTGTTCCGTGTAAGGCAGACACCACAAAGTGGCGGCGGTAATGGGCCAGCGCCCGGTATTCATCGACGGTCGCCTCGTGCAAAGGGAGATCGGCCTTGTTGAGAATGAGGACGACCGGGGCCTCTTCCTGCGCCAGGAGCTGAGCCAACCGGCGATCACCGGCGCCCACTTTGGCCGCAGCATCGACCACATGCACGATCACGTCCACCGCTTCCAGGCTCCTTTGTGCCATCTTCACCATATGATCTCCCAACTGGTGGCGCGGGCGGTGCATACCCGGTGTGTCAATGAGTATGAGCTGACTATCCTCGCCATGCAAAACACCCATGATGCGAAAGCGGGTGGTTTGTGGCTTGCTCGATACGATACTCACCTTATGCCCGGTCAACGCATTGACTAGCGTGGACTTGCCCACATTCGGCCGCCCAATCACCGCGACAAAGCCGGAACGAAACGTGGTCATGACGTGCCTCCTTGCTCTAGTTGGAAGGGACAAGGAAGCAATTGCTCCAAGCGGTAGGTAACAGTCGTCCCCTCTTCACAGGCCAACGCAATCGGTATATCATCCGTGGCAAACTCGGCTATCACTTGTAGGCACGCACCGCAAGGCAGCGGGGGTGTATCGCCACCGCCCACGACCGCCACGGCATCAATGTTGCGCTGTCCTTCTGTGACAGCCCGAAAGATGGCGATTCTTTCGGCGCAACAACTCAATCCATACGATGCATTCTCCACATTGCTTGCAGAGTAGACCTTGCCGCCGGCGGCTACAGCTGCTCCACAAGAGAAGCCCGAATACGGCGCATAGGCGTGGGAGCGGGCCTGGCGCGCACAATCAATCAGTCTCAAGAGTGGTATCGACGACGTGTTCAGTGTCTTCGCCCCCTTCTGCCCCGTCCTGGGGCATGAGCATGCCTCCGCTCATCACCAACTTAATCCCTTCATCGACGCTCATATCCAGACGAATGACGTGGTTAGGCGGCACCATGATGAGAAATCCGGAGGTGGGATTGGGGGTGGTCGGAACGAACACGTTGACCATTTTGCGCCGTGTCTTCCTCTGTATTTCCCCCCGGGCATCGCTGGTAACAAACCCCAGGGTATAAAGACCCCGCCGGGGATACTCCAAGAGCACCACCTTCTCAAACGGATTGGTCGACTCATCAAAGAATACGTCCACTACCTGGCGAGAGGTTGCGTAAATGCTCCGCACCAATGGTGTACGCATGAGCACGTGCTGACCCATCTCGATGAGACGGCGTCCCAGCAGGTTGGACGCAAGTGCGCCGGTGGCCACAATCACGCCCAAACCGACCAGTACCCCCAGGCCGGGATAGTAGCGCGGCAGCAGCGGAGTGAGCACAGGCTGTAAGACACCATCCAGCCAGCCAAACAACAAGCTCAAAAAGAAGAGGGTGACGCCCAGCGGAATGATAATGACAAGACCCGTGACAAAATATGCTCGCACGCGTCCCACGGTATTCCCCCTTACAGCTCTTGTACCGGAATGAGAAAAGAGGCGACGACCAATAGCAGCGTGGCTAAACCATAAACCCCCACGAACCAAGGATATGCTGCCAGCGATGGTCGCAAGTGAACGGGAAGGTCAAGGAGCAAAGGTCCGAACACGCCCAGTCCCACTACGGCGGCCGCCAGTGCCGTCACCAATACGCCGGCCGCTGCGACGTCCTTGATATGGCCCACCAAAGGGGAATACTCCGGAATCAGACAATCCAAGAGCCATTCAAGAGCGGTGTTGAACAGTTCGGCCAAAAGCACCAGCGCTACCACCAAGAAGATCACCAGCACCTTGGTGGTAGACACGGGGAGCAAGCAAGAAAGCCCCAACACCCCCCAAGCCAAACACACATGGATGCGAAAGTTTCGTTGGGTCAACCAACAAATACGCAGACCCAGCCACGCATAGTGAAAACTGGTAATCAGCGTTTCTGATGATATTTGGCTGCGACCTGCTCTTGGATTTCCCACATGCGCTCCTCCCCAACGGCGCTATCGTGGCACCATCCCAGAAGGTGCAACACTCCGTGAGCCACCAGATGGATGAGCTCGATCTGCAGCGAATGCCCCCGCTCCTGGGCCTGCCTTCGGGCCCTAGGTACACTGATGATGATGTCACCCAGAGGAACCTCGGGGGCATCGCCTTCTTCCCAAAGAGGAAAACTCAAAACATCGGTGGGCTGGTCCTTACCCCGGTACCTCCGGTTGAGTTCCTGCACATAATCATCACCGGCCAGAGCAATGCCCAGGCCAACATGCTCTTCCCCCTGGGACTCCAGCGTCAAGCGAGCGCTACAACGCACCAGTTCCACTAATTCCTCTGTGCATTCTTCCCAAAGCAATACCTCAACTGCAATGTCCAGCATCCCCTTGTTCCTCGCCTTCTTCATCAGCTCCCGGGGCCTCAGACGGCTCAGCTTCATGCCCCAAGGCCTCCGGATACTCAATGCGGGGATGGAAGATACCGCCCAGCACACGTATGAATGTATCGCCGATGACGTCAAGTTCCTGCAATGTCAGATCGCACTTGTCCAGCTGATTCTCGTTGAGCCTGTCCTTTATGATCCTCTTGACCAGCGTCTCAATGCGCCCCGGCGAAGTCTTGCTGATGGAACGAACCGCCGCTTCCACACTATCGGCCAGCATGACAATGGCTGTCTCCTTGCGCTGAGGACGAGGACCATCGTAACGGAAATCATCTTCACTTATGTTTTCCCGGTGGCTTCCATTTTCAGTCGCCCGGTTGTAGAAATATGACACCACCGTCGTCCCGTGATGCTCACGAATGAAGTCGATGACCACCTGCGGGAGTTTGGCCTCTTCGGCCATCTCGACCCCGTCGCGAACATGGGAGGTGATAATCAGCGTGCTCAGGCCCGGCGCGATGCGATCATGGGGATTCTCCTGACTACCAACCTGATTTTCTATGAAGAAATAGGGACGCCGGCACTTGCCTACATCATGGTAATAGGCCCCAACGCGGGCCAAGAGCGAATCCCCGCCCACAGCTTCCACCGCCGCTTCAGCCAAGTTACCCACCAAGACACTGTGGTAGTATGTCCCTGGTGCCTCCAACAGCAAGCGGTGAAGCAACGGTTGGTTGGGATTGGCCAGTTCCACCAACTTCATGGGAGTGATGATCTTGAACACACCTTCAAAAAACGGCAATGAACCAATGGTCAGGATGGTGGATACGAGGCCGTTGATGGCGCCCCATGTATGGTCACGCCAAATGTCCAAACGGTCAAAGGATGTCCCTAGGATAAGAGACAGTGTGAAGAGGCCGGCAACATTGGCTGCGGCCACCACGAATCCCGCCCGCATGAGCCCGTAACGATTGCCCAGCCGGCAGACAGCAAATACACCAGCCATACCCCCGATGATGGCCATGGCCATCACACGAAACTCGCCACCGGCCACTGCACCCAAAGACAAGCTCAAACCTACGCCCGAAGCCAAAGCGATCGTGGGATCCACCATCGTGGCCAACAGCATGGTACCGGCGGCAATGGGCGCTAAGTAGCCGGATACATGTTGTACCACGCCGGAGATAACCAGTATACCGATGTACACGACCGCCAGAATGATGATCTTGCTCTCATCCTGTAACACACGGGGCTTGAGATAATGGAGGTGGATACCATGATATAAAACCGTACCCAGGCTCATGAGCGCTGCCGCAGCGACCAGCCGCGCATCCAAGCCCGTACGCAACATCCCCAGTTCTTGCAGGAGGAATATATGCTGCTCGGTGACGATCTCGCCATCGCGGATGATGTATTGCCCTTTGAGAATGAGGACCGGCTCCACATTGTCGGCGGCGACTTGACGCCGGTGCTCGGTCTCCTCCTCATTATATACCATGTTGGGCTGAAGGCGGTCTTCAATCAGACTGATAACGAGAGCCCGGAGACTCTCGGTGACTTCGGAGTTGACTACCATCTGGCGTACATCTTCACGTCGAATCTCAAGGGCATCGGGCTTGATGCCCACCTGCATCAAACGGTCGACAATATCTCCTGCCACATGGTGGGCCAGTTCAACTTCTTCCGGACTGGCCGAAGCAGCCAAGAGAACGGCCTCTTCGGCAAAACCCGCATGGGCTTGTTGGAATGCCTCGGCTCGTTCCTCTGGACCCAGTTCATCGTCCCCGGCCAGCTCCGCCAACGCAGCAAGCACTGAGCTGACCTCCTGCTCCACCACTTCGCCCACGCGTGGATCGCTATCGTAGACCTCTTTTACCTCCGCCACCGCCGCTTGCCGGAGACGCTCGGTTTCCTCGCGGTCAACCAGCTCCCGTGGGGCCTTGATGCTGACATCGGATACCTGACCCACGGCCAGGCTGACTTGCCGGGGGGTAAAACTATAAAGAAAGAATACGAACAGAAGCAGCGCACTAATGACTGCCACTACCTTGCGGGAGTCGATGGAAATGGGTTTGGCGAAAAAGGACTTATTCAGTTTGGTCACCCACGCTCTGCGGCCTCCCATCCTCCAGTCCAAAACGCTCGTATGCTAGGATGATGCGCTGTACTAACGGATGCCTCACCACATCCCGTTCGGTAAGATAAACGAAGGACACACCTTCCACATCCTTGAGTACTGTGCGTACCTGCTTGAGACCGGACACCTCACCCTTAGGTAGATCAATCTGCGTAATGTCCCCGGTCACCACTGCCCGGGATCCCATCCCCATGCGGGTGAGGAACATCTTCATCTGATCCGGTGTGGTATTTTGGGCCTCATCCAGGATGACAAAGGCATCATCGAGTGTGCGTCCTCTCATATAGGCAAGGGGAGCCACTTCGATGAGACCGCGCTGCATATATTTCTCGAAGGTTTCCACACCGAGAATATCAAACAAGGCATCATACAGGGGGCGCAGGTACGGGTTGACTTTCTCCTGAATATCGCCGGGCAAAAAGCCCAGTTTCTCTCCTGCTTCCACGGCCGGGCGTGTCAGCACGATACGGGCTACCTCCCGCGCCTTAAACGCGCGGACGGCCATGGCCACCGCCAAATAGGTCTTTCCCGTACCCGCCGGTCCGATACAAAAAACCAGGCTGTCTTGGCGCATGGCCCCAATGTAAGTCTTTTGCCCCACCGTGCGGGCATGAATGCGCTTTCCTCGCCAGGTAACCATGACCTCATCAGCCAAATCGTCCAGCTGGGCACCGACCCCTTCCCCCACCATCCGTACCGCATAGCGAACTTCCTGTTCGGAGGGAGTGCGACCGGCTCGGACCTGTTTAAGCAGAGTATCAAGCAAAGTCCGGGCACGATTGACGGCATTTTTGGGCCCGGATATGATCAGCTCATCCTCACGGTTCACCACTTTGACCCCTAGCTTGTCCTCGATTAAGGTCAAATTGCGATCCGCCGGACCGAGCAAAGCAAATAGTTCATCTTTCTCAGTGACCTGAAGTCGTTGCTCCTCTTGTGACACTCACTTCCACCCCCAAAGGCTGGAATCTACCGATTTCCTCTATGGTTTCGATGGTTGCTCTGACACCGATGGCTTCAGTTCCTTCCACAACCTCCAGCATCACCTCGCCCAGTTCGGCATCGAGAGGTATTCTGCTCTTGGCTGCCACTTGGGCATTCAAGGCTGCTTGAGACCGGGCCTCATCGACACTAAAACTGAATTCAACCCACTCCGACTCGCGATAAGTGTGGGTGATCAGTTCGACAGGCAGGACGATATTCCTCCAAAAGGAGAGCGTACGCTGGTTTGTGT
>SLSY01000049.1 GCA_007130145.1 Bacillota bacterium | reverse complement strand
GTAGTCGGTGGTAGGCCGGTTGATGGTGAGGCCGCTGATCACATAGCCGCCACCATCGAAACGCCCGGTGAAGGGGTTGCCACCGGTCGGGGTCCCGATGGGGGACCAGCCCCTACCTGTGTTCCACGGTGTCGTTCCCAGGCCTATATCGGCTGTCTGCTGGAAATGGGCAGCAAGGTGATTGCGCACCTGATTCAGCTGCTCCGCTGTGGCCACCAGGTAGGGATCCGTTTCAGTTCCGGTGCCCCCGGCGAAGACGGAAGAGGCAGATTGTTGTGGGTTCTCCTGCCCCCATGCAGGTGGTGTCGGCAAAACCGAAGCGATGAGAAATGGCAAGGTCATCATGAAGACTAGCCTTGCGCTTAGCCTCTTTCTCATTATCATATAATCTCCCCCTCTCCCGTTCGGTCAACCGTGTGATCTCAGCTGGAATATCCTCAGAATTACACCTAATGTACAAGCAAAGTGAAGACCAGTTGCAAGCATTCAATAAGTTAGACCGCCGTGCTGCGGAACAGCAGCATCCTCACACGACGACTGCACACCAAGGGCAATTCTGTACTGCAGAAAGGGAATGGCATTGAGTAGTTCAAAAAAGGTGCATAGAAGTCCATCACGGCCTGCAGCACAGCGGAAAGAAAACCAGCCAGTACTTTCAAAACCAGGCAAACCGGGACGAAAGAGATGTGGAAGTTGAGTGCTGATCTTCTCCGTAAAGGGGGGATTCCCTGTCCCGATGTAACGCTTACAAGAGAATAAAATGCAAGGCTAGATGAAGCTGCTTTTGAAGAAAGACTCATCGGCTTGAAGCGTCAGTCCTCGTGCTTCACAAGTGCCAGCATAGATAATAAAATTGAGCTCGCAAGACGCTGTGCAAACTTCGTTGCATTCATCTGAAGATGCGATCCAAGGCTTGATAGCTCGTTCGGAAGAGAGAAGAAACTACCACCGCTGTTATAGGTACCACCACTAGCAGCGGGTACCAGCAGTCAAAGGGTCCATCAGGGGGTCTTCTCAGGCAGTGCCAGATCTCAGTGCTAGCGACCAGACTTAAGTCCTCCCTCCTCTAGCAGGAAGAATGCGGGATGTGTTCTCTCCCAGGCCGAAAACAGCCATGTGCTTGTTTCATACCTCTTTATCCACAATCTGTCCTGGGTGTGTGACCACGCCAAGACAAAGACAATCAATGGCTCACTCCACACTCGTTGGGCAGGTACCAGTCGGAGCGGGTTAGAGGTAACGGGGAGCGTCCCGTCTCGTCTGGCCGTACCAACAGGGATTGATGCACATTCATGGTTCCGGCTGTGAAAGCATGGGCTCCCCCCGCCATGAACAACCTCCACACCCGATAGGTCTCTTCATCAGTATGCCGTACAGCTTCACAGCAGTTTGCTTCCAGGTTTCGCACCCAATGTCTCAAGGTTAGCGCGTAGTGTTCACGTAGGCTCTCCACGTCCCTGATTTCAAATCCGGCTCGTTCTGCAGTGGCCAGAGCTGTCGATATGGGCACCAGTTCGCCATCGGGGAATACGTACGTATCACTGAAGGAAGGCCCCTGCCTCTGTTCCTGGGGACGGCCCTGACTGATGCCGTGATTGAGAAAGCGCCCTCCTGGACGGAGGCAGTCAAACGCTGTCCGGAAATAGCAAGGGAGGTTCTCTTCGCCCACGTGTTCAAACATGCCCACACTAACCACCGCATCGTAGTCAGAAGCCAGCTTCATCTCTCGATAGTCCTGCACTAGGATGCGTGCCCGGTGCCGCCACCCGGATGTGGCGATGCGAGCATTGCCCCAGTCGGCCTGAGGCTGACTCAGGGTAATACCCGTGGCATTAACGCCATAATGGGCGGCAGCATACAAGAGGAGGCTACCCCAACCACAACCGATGTCCAGAACTCGCTCCCCTGCCTGCAAGCGCAACTTACGGCACAGATAATCCAACTTCTGCCTCTGGGCAGTGTCCAGATCATCATCGGCAGAGACAAAGTATCCGCAGGAATAGACCATTTGTCGGTCCAGGAAGAGTTGGTAGAAAGGGGTTGGTACGTCGTAGTGATGGGTAACTGCCTGGCGATCGCGGGCGATGGAGTGGCGCTCTCCCGTAAGTGCTTTTTTGCGCGTAGAGGGGTAGAACGTTGAGCTTTGGGGTAGTCTACGGACCATGTTGGCGATCGCCAGCTTTTGGGTTAAGGAATAAACCGAATCCTTTAGTTCAGCTGCGTAGCTTACGACGGTTTCCACATCCCCATCAATGTCGAAGTCATTGCGAAGATAGGCTTCCCCTACACCGACTTCGTTAGGCCTCTCCAGTATGTTGCGGAGTGCACCGGAATGTTGCAAGACCAGCGCGGTCCTGGCACAGGCCGATGGCTAACAGGTGCCATCCCACAGGCGGACGTAGAAGCTACGAGGCGCTGGGTCTAGAATGGTTTCCAACAGCTGCACAGTTAGGTTGACAGCATGGCGGTTTTGCTGCTCGTCCTTTCTCAAGACTAAGTCCCTCCTTTTTCGGGGGTCAAGAGGTTCCTTTTGAACCCTCCCGCAGGTCTTTACCTGTGATGAAAGGGTACTTCCCACAAGAATGAGGCGGACTCTACCCTCAACCTCATGCATTCCCAAGAGGTGCCGGTCAGCTACTTCGCGTCGAAGAAGGAGTTGGGTCTGACGGTCAGGCGCAGGCCGCCCAAAACCGTACTGTAGCACGAATCACGAGCCTAAGGGGCAATCGTCGTTCCAATTTGATCGTTGATGACGCCGCGAGTAGAGCCAAAGCCCTCACCAATATGGCAAAAGCGAGACGCTCTCTAGTGATAGGCCCAAATGGGGAGGTGAAGGGTCGATCTATCCGAGCCCCATCAGCTTCCCTTATCTTCGCAGGGACAAAGGTTGTTTCCTACCAGCACCAACTGGACGGATAAACCCATGGAGTCTGGGGGTTGTTCACAGCTTCACCGGTACAGTGCCCATGGCAAACATCACGAACTACTCCGCAGTAGCAGCGTGATTCAGCACCAGGCTATATTGCCTTGTTTCTGACTGACAGAGTCTGACTCAGGGAGTCTGCGTCGGGACCACGGCAATACCTAATTATCAGGCCAACCATGGTGGTTATCGGCGTTGTCAGTTGTCACGAGATCAAGTGAGAATTGAGGGTCTGAACACCGGACCTATGTTGGCAACCTTTTCTCGTTAACTAGGGCACGTAGTAATGAATTCTTAGCTCGGGGCGCTTTGTTGGATCGCCAGTATATTCTGACGCAAAGAACCCGTGCACCGTAGCACCCGACTCTTCGTCGACTGCCTTTAGCAACAGGCCGTAGCTTTTAACCCTACCGTCCACCCATGTCTGAACCAGGTCGCGAACATCCCAGCTGACCCAACGACTTTGCCCGCCCTTAGCGGTGTTAGCACTCACCGGTGTGGGATCAAAGGTCGGTTGGTTGTCCCATGTAACGGTGTCCACTGACCATGCTCCGGTAACGCCATGCACACTAATGAGAACGTCTCCTACCGTGTAATAGGTTTGAGCCTGGTGTAGTAATAGCTCCGCGGACAAGATGACAGCGTTGTTGGGAATGTCGGTTGTTTGAAAGCTTAGCATGCTGCGGCGAACACCATCCGCTGCGGTTCGCCCTACGAGAACCTGGTTGGAGCTGGACATGTTGAAGGTGGAACGATGGGACCACACGTAGGTATCAACGCCCCTTCCTGGCCCCGGTTTCATGATTTTCACGGGTTCCACGACTATGGTAACCGTTGCTGTAGTGGTGCCTGACGGGTGGGTGCAAACTAGCATGTAGATGGTGGTACTCTCAGGCGCAACCTTACGGGAGCCAGAGCGTTTGACCGGCCCTATGTCGGGCGATATGGAGATACTCGAAGCCCCGGTAACCTCCCAGCTCAGGGTAGCTGACGTCCCTTCGGTCATGCTTGACTTGTCGGCGGCAAAAAAGACAATGGCGAAAGGATCCTCGGCAATGCCGACGATGCGCAGGGCTCTGATGGCCATGACCGCAGCTTCGGCTCGCGTGGCCATACCCTTAGGTCGAAAGGTATCGTCAGGATAGCCCCGTATGATTCCCTGGGCAAAAGCTTCGGCTACGTAGGGCTCAAAGCCGGTACTTACCTCATTCTGGTCGGTAAAGGGAATCTCGTTGCCCCCAGTGATCTCACTGAGGATCCCCACGGTCATCATGGCAATTTCCTCCCGGGTAATGGCGCTGTCCGGGCCGTAATGCGGCCCATACAGAGTGGTGTCGATGACCCCGGCCTGAATCAAGGCCTCTATCCTGCCCTCGGCCCAGTGTCCTATGGTGTCCCCATAAGTCTGGCCGGGAACTTCGGATAGACCCAGGGCGCCTCTGAGCACCGATGAGAACTCAGCCCGGGTGATGTGGTTTTGCGGACGGTAGCTGCCGTCCGGATAGCCTGTGATAGCCCCCAGGGTGACCAGTTCCCGGATATCAGCTTCGGCCCAGTGTCCCTCAATATCGGGGAGTTCTGCGGCCACGGAAGTGGATACCATGAGTGTCACCATGAGCATGGTTACCAACGCGGGAATTTTACGAAGCCTTTGCACAGCCAACCCTCCATTCTATTGTCATGGTACAGGAACGCCTTACGGTGTTACGATTCTGCCACCTACCAATGCTTACAGCACGAGTGCCGTGGGGGATAGATGGCTCTCTAAGCCCCTATCGGTTGTGAGCATCCTGCGTTACTCAGCATGATGACTGACAGCGGGGCTGTAGGTTGCGAGTAGTTGCCTGCACAAGTTTTGACCGGAACCAAAGCCGACGATCAAGCATTCCTTGTGCGGTACAGAGAATAGTAGCGGGTCTTTCGGTAGACTAAGGAGCCGATTCGTATTTGCCCAGAGACTCGGCTAGGGTTGGCTTCGTGGTGTGGGTGAGGGTAGGGGTAGACAGCTATCTTTGGTGCCAAGTGGATAGGGAGCGAAAGTCCAGGTCGCGTTAGCCAAACTGAAGGTTCACGCTCTATCTTAGCGACTTGCTTCGACTGCCATTGACAGAAATCCTCCTTCGAGTTGCCAGTAGAAGGATTGCGAAGTCAAGTGAGCATTTCCTCAAGTCTGCTTTCTAGCGTAAGCATCGGTTTTTCTCCCTTCCCACCAGAGCATGACCCCTGCACCAAGTGTCTGTAGGAGCTCTTTACCGGTGCAAGCACAGATCCTCTCCGCTCTTGTCCACAAACTGCCAAGCTCAAGGTTGAGAGGGAGAGTAGGTAATCCACATTACCTACCTGTATAGAAACGGGTTATCACCAGAGATTGAGGTAGCGTCGAGGGGATAACGGTCCCTTTCCTCTGATTTCTGTGTGCACAAAGTCCTCAATTCGTTGCGCACTGCGTTGCTGAGGTGATACTCTAATCATGGGTGTTAAACCCTTCCTTTGAAACGATCTTATTGAAGCCCAGACCGGTCTTTGCTCTTTGCTTACACGAGTGCACTACATGTGATGACAAATGAATCCGGCCATTTGGCTTAGTATGATATGACGATGTGTGCCTGGTCGTGGAACTGTCGCTGCGGCATGGCTTGTTTCCACTCCTCTTGCCGAGGTTCTTGTGGCCATGCATTTATTGTCAGGTTTTCTGTGTGGATAGAGCAAACACAGCGGGGATGGGGTGAGGTTGATGTCTTTGTGGGTCCACGTCCTTATCTACTGTGTAACGGGGCTTGCCATCTATCTCGGGGTATTCTCTGCTGTCCCCTGGCTTAGGGATAGAGGCGTACCACTGTTACATGCCTTTTTCGGACTTCTTTGGGCACCTGTGATGCTCTTACTGCCTCTAGCGCTCTACTTGTTTGTTTCGGTTGAAGGAGGGGAGATTAGCCTTGATTCGGTGTTAGAACGGTTCCGCTTCAACCCGGTGCAAAGAAGTGATTGGCTTTGGATTATCGGTGCGATCTTAGTGACGGTCATTTCCGAACAGCTCCTTGAGCCAGTGGGCGTATACTTTGCGCGTAAGAAAGCTTTAGCTCCTCCAGCACACCTACCGGCGCCATTTAACCCCCTGAAGAAGATGACTCTTCCCCCTCGCGAGTTTTTCGGAGTTCCACTCCCGGGAAACTGGAAACTCGTTCTCGTATTCATTCCATTGCATCTTATGGCCATGTTCGCCGAAGAACTCATGTGGCGCGGCTACCTTTTGCCTCTTGAGGAGAGTATTCTTGGGGGATGGGCGTGGGTTTTCAATGGAGTCTTCTGGGCTTGGGCAGTGCACGCAGTCTTGAGATGGCACTTCGTCGGTATGATGCCTGGTATGTTGTTGGTGCCTCTTATTGCCCAGCACACCCAATCAACATGGGCCTCTTTCATTGTCCATGCCGTCCCGAATTCGTTGTTATGGGTTCTGCTTCTTTGGGGGGTAGTGAAGATACCGTCCAAGGAAGAGTAATTCACCTGGCCCATAGGGAATGCTTTCGGAAGTCTCATGCAATTACTGTGGCTTTCAGTATCTGGTTGGAAAGTTGCGGTTTGAGCATCCTTCCAAGGGCAGACCTTAGTGGCTCTGAAAAGACAGCCTTGACTGGAAAGCCACCACGAAGCCCGTGAGACCGGCCTATTGCGGTGTCGTAGCCGTATCACAGCGAGGCAGGAACCAATAGGCTGGTTTAGAGCGGCTGAATCTACGGGACAGTATTTTCCTGAGCAGTGCCCCGGTCCTGGGGGTGTGCCCCCGTTTCGTGTGACTGAATGCCCGGATGTAGCAAGGGGGGTTCGTTTATTGTCACCAGGTTTTGGGATATGCGGTCCCCCAATACCCTTCACAAAACCATTGTGACCCACGTCATGACCGTCACATCGGACCTCATGGGTGCGAATAATATGATCGAGAATCGTGAAGGGGGGAGGACGATGAGGGCCAGGACGATGGCGGTGGTGTTGGTTCTGGGCGGAATCTTGTTGTTGGCAACTATGCCTGGATATGCTGCCGGCGATGATTCGGCTTGGGGTGGAACCCTCATGAGTGTTAGAGGCTGGTGGCAGGGTTTGCAGGTGCAAGTAAGAACCGATCCGGTCAATCGTTTGGCGTTGTTAGCAGAGTTTATCGACGATGAACTGGACCGTCCTCCGGGATTCACCCAACGACATACCTACCAGATCCGCTGGATGAACCGGCTTTCGGACATGATGGGAGTCGCCCAGCGAGAGATGGAACGAGCCCAAGAGCGCATGGAACAATGCGAAGAAGAGTATTGCGAGCGGGCCGAAAAGGTTTGTCAGGCAGTGCAAGCGGCGGCCCGGCGGGGGAAAGAAACTCTTGAAGCTATGGGTCCCAACTGTCCCGAAGCCAACCGAGAGCAGCTAAAGGCAGCCATTGCATCCTGCGAAAGAACTCGTCGGCAGGCTGCTGTCACTCTTGAGGGGATACACCGGCGGGATCGGGATCAGGTGAGGCAATCCCACGTGGCAAGGTAAGCCCAGGGATGACTCGGTCAAGTCCTAAGAAAGCGTGTAACGCTCTGTATCTGAGGCGAGCATTCCGGCAGTTTGAACGAACATCAGGATACTCCTATGTCTGCTGGAGCTCAAGGGGTTAGTAATTAGGCTTATGAACTTTGGTGAAGGTATAGAGCCGAAGCTTCGATAGTCTTGGTTCTGCAGAAGAGGGATTCAGGCCGCTTATGATTCATGAAGTGAAATTTACGGATACGAAACTAGGGTTTTGGATGGTGGCTTAGTTGTATAATGGTACAAAGAAGTACATAATCATGCGAATAAGGTAGTAGACAAATAGTTACCCTGACAGCTCTAGTCCCCTATAGCAAATGGTCGCAGTGAAGGTCAAGCAGTAGATGGGCGCTTTGCTTGGCTGGAGTAAGTAGCGCAACCGACCACGTGTGGTCGGTTTTTGCGTAGAAGGGAACACTTCTGGTATCGGGGGTGATAGAGGGAAAATTTCAACGACTGAATCATAGGACAGGTGTGAAGAGTATTCAGATTATATGCAAGAAAGGATGAAGAAGAAATGACCAAGAAGATGTCCATTTTGCTGGTAGCTATGCTGATTCTGGCCATGGCGGCTCCCGCAGTTGCAGCCCGAGGGGCGCCCAGACCGGGTGCAGACTCTATTGCTGCAATTGCCATTGCTGCGGAAGGCGAATTCGACGAGCTCGTCGCCGCGCTCGTTTACGTTGATAAAGCGCTCGACGCCGGCCTGGTCGACCTATTCCTGAACGGCACCGACCAATTCACCGTGTTCGCCCCGACTGATGCGGCATTCCTCGCTCTCTACGCTGCCCTGTCGACCGAGCTGAACCCAGTCGAGGAGATCACCGACCTTCCCGCGGAGCTCGTGCTCGACGTCCTGCTCTATCACGTGGTTGAGGGCCGCCGTGCCGCCAACAGCGTCGTGCCGCCCGTCCGCTGTCGCGAGATCACCACGCTGCTGGGCGCGACGTTCATGGTCAACTCTGACGCAGAGATCACCGACATCGCTGGTCAAGAAGTCGGAATTGTCACTCCGAACATCTCTGCCAGCAACGGGATCATCCACGTCATTGATACGGTGCTCCTGCCGCTCTCTGGAGACGGTAGCTAAGTACAGCAATATCCGATAGCCTGCACATCAAAGGCTGATTAGGAGTGACGGGGGCAGGTATTTACGCCCCCGTGGCTCTTTTTTCAACCCCTTGCGAAAGGCGGTGGATCGGAGCCACCGGCGCGGAGTCTTAGAGCCATCTGCGCGCAGTGTTAGAGATATCCGGCGTGCAATACGGAAGACACATTCATGTGATCCCTGTAAGATGATGATTCCTGCATG
>SLSY01000108.1 GCA_007130145.1 Bacillota bacterium | reverse complement strand
GGTCATCGTTCCCCCTCCTCAGACCACGGAACAGGCCGAGTCTCGTATGCAAGAAGGCTATGAGTGTATTGACTGGTATCTTTGCAAGAAAGACCTCTCCTAGACCCCTCTCTGCCGGTAGAAAGCCCGGATAGCCATCCGGGCTTTCTACTCGATTGCGAGTCTATGGTGTTTCCTCAAGGGGTGAAGAGGTCCGGTGGCAGGGATAGCCATTTTCGACTGGAAAGTTCTATTCAGCCACTATTCCCAGGAGGCGATGGATATGTCCAGACTGGAACGTGTGTTCGCTCACATAGAAGCGAAACAAGGCGATTATCTTCAAGATCTCTTTCATCTCATCCGGCACCCCGGGATCAGTGCCCGGGTCGAGGGGCTGGAAGCCAGCGCCCGGGCTACCTGTCAGGTTCTCCACAAGGCAGGATTTGATGATGTGAGGATCCTTTGGGGAGGGGACAATCCTTGCGTGTACGGTCGGATCAATGGTCCTCCCCATAGCCCCACACTCCTCATCTACGGTCATCATGATGTGCAGCCCCCCGAGCCTCTGGAAGAGTGGCTGTCGCCTCCCTTTGAACCCACCCTGCGCGACGGGCGTATCTACGGGCGCGGCGCCGCTGACGCCAAGGGGCAGTGGTCTTGCCATGTCTTTGCCCTGCAAGCGATGGTTGAGGTCTTGGGTCAACTGCCCTTGTCCGGCATCATGTTCATCGATGGCCAGGAAGAGAGTGCCGGACCTTATCTGCCCCAAATAGTTGAGGAGAATCAGCACTTGCTCCAGGCTGATGCCATGTATACTTCGGATGGCCCCTTTGATGTCTCCGGCCGGCCGGTCATTTATTGTGGAGTTCGCGGCTACCTGGCGGTTGAACTGAAGCTGCGCACGGCCGCCCGGGACCTCCACTCGGGACATTGGGGTGGACTAGCTCCGAATCCTGCCTTGCACCTGATGCCGCTCATTACCGCCCTTAGGGATGAGAAGGGTGTCCAACAACTTCCGGGATTCTATGATGACGTCAGACCCATGGGCGCCAGGGAGAAAGCAGCCCTCAGTACGATTCCCTTCGATCCAGAACAGGTGAAAAGGAGCGTCGGGATCCAACACTTCGATGAGCCGCGGCATCGCCACCCGTTAGAGAACCTCATGTACCAACCCGCCTTCAACGTGGCAGCTTTTCATGCCGGGTATGGGGGAGAGGGTCTGGCCGGGAGCATTCCGTGTGAAGCTGTGGCCAAGCTGGACTGGCACCTGGTGGCAGATCAAGATGCCCACAAGATCTTCGAGAGCCTGGTTGACTTCGTGAAAGAGCGAGAGCCTGACTGTGAAGTCAAACGCTTAGGCCTGTTTCAGCCCCATAGAACCGACCTGGATGATCCCTATATTGCCCAGATTGGTAACGCGGTGAATAGAATATGGGGGGAGGCACCCATCGTTTATCCTTCGATTGGGGGAGGAGGCCCCGATGCTTTCTTCGCCCGTCCCCTGGGCATCCCCACTGTGGTTGTTCCCTATGGGAATCCTGATGAGCAAAACCATGCTCCCAATGAGAATTTCCGCTTGGACTGCTGGTTGCGGGGCATGAAAACGTCAGCTTCGGTTTTCTGGGAATTGGCCCACGCGGCGAAATGATGCATGTTAGCCCCGGCCCTTTGTTGTGTTAGGAAGCACGAGTAGTGATGGGAGAGGATGATGATCTGCGAGAACAGAGAGGGTGGTGATGTACAGGATGTTGGTGACGTTACGTCGGACAGGGAGGGGGCGTTCTAGGGGGACGGCTTCCAATGTTTTCTGGGCGGCCGTCATAGCTCTTCTGAGTGTGGGATTGTTGGTGGGTATGGCGGGGTGTGGGTCGAGATCAGACCCAACTCCCACCGCAGCTCCCCTGCCACCTACGCCCATGGTCGAGGATGATGAACCCAGAGGTGAGGTCCCAGACCCCAGGCCTGCGCCAACTCATCTGGGAGCATTTGTCCACACCGAGCGGGTTCATGACTTGGGCAGGATCGAGATGGTGGATCCCGACCCGGAGGATTTGGTGGTTATCCCCGGTGTGGGCTATGCACCTATCGATCAAGTGTGGCTGTTTCTGAGCGATGGTTTGGGTAGAGAGGATGCTGAGTCCATCGCCGGGAGTTGGGGCGCATCCCTCATTGGCGAGGTCGAGTTTCTCAATGCCTATCAGTTTGAGACCACTGATACCAATCTCGAGGAATTGCTGGCGCGAGTGAGCCAGGCCCAGGCCCTTGGGGAGGTCGACATTGCCCTTCCCAATTTGGCTACCCTCGTTGGTCCTCGCACTCCCTTGGTAGAGAAGTGTGCGCATACCGTGAACCCTAACTACAGGCTTGAGGCTTATACGCAGCGTTGTCGGCTGTCCGGTATCTCCCCTCCGTCCCTGAGCCGCCCTTATGAGATGATAGGTTTGGAAGATGCCTGGACTATGGTGTCCGCTTCAGGCCTGGAACTCCACGGGGTGCAGGTAGGGGTGTATGACACCGCGGCTTGGGGCGCAACGCCAGAGTACAACATCACCGATGGACCGCGCCTGGGTGGTCTGTCCGAAGAAAGCATTGGTCGGGCGCCCACGGGTAGTCGCTTGCAGAGGGCGAGTCATGGGACCGAGGTGGTACATACCCTGGCTGCCGATCATCGCGCCGGTCGCAGTATTGGGGTAGCTTCGATTTTGGGAGACACCCTTTCCGTGTTGGTCAATGTTAGGGGTGATGATATACCCGCATATCAACTGGTTACCCCGCCTTCTGATGGAGAGGGGGAAGAGGAAGCCGAAGCAGAGGACGAGGAGGGGGAAGATGCCGAAGAAGAGGCCGACCCCACCCTGCTCCATACTCAGACCAACTCCTACATTGTTCGGGTCCTAGTTCGTCTGATGGAACTGATAGAGGCGGGCACTAGCATCATCAATGTTTCCATGGGTCCTGCCTTGCCGGAAGCGGACGATCAAGGGCAAGCTGCCCTCAACATATTGGTACACGAGGCTTTTGAACGTTTCGTCCGGTGGTCGCTGGCCAATCACGAGGATGTTTTGTTCGTGGTGGCAGCCGGAAATGATGGCGTGCCGGTTTCACGAGTTGGTGAGTGGTTTGGCCAACGACTGCCCAACGTGATGACCATCGGTGGCCTGGATCACCGGGGTCACCGCGTCATATTTTCCAACTATATGGCGGAAAACGAGGGGGAAGTATCGGCTCTGGAGGTCACTCTGGCCGCACCGGCAGTGGGGATCGTCACTCATCATGATCAGCGAGGTTACAGTGTCACTTCATGCGGTAACAGTTTTGCCTCACCCATGGTGGCAGGGGCGGCGGCCATTTTACGCAGCCTCAAGCCGGACCTGACGGCCGGACAAATCAAGGAGATCCTGGTTTCACAGGGGGCAGAACAAGTCCCCAGTCATGACCCGGAAGATGACACCACGGTCAGTGTCCCCAGCTCCGTGGGCGGCCGTATCCTGCGGGTGGATCGCGCTGTACTCCACGTCATCAATCTGGTCCGGCAAGAGCAGGGGCTAAGCACCCTCACGGCTGAGGAACTCTTGAACAGCCGCCAGTTCTGGGCGCGTGTCGATGGTGGTGACCAGACCTACGAGATACAGGCGTGGGCCGAAGATCTTGAGCCCCAGGAGGTGGAAATCCTCCTTGAACTCCTGTGCCAGCGAGCCAAGCCATTGGCTCATCCCTTGCAGGTAGTCACCGGCCAGGAACAGGCGTCTTGGTCCATTACGCGCCGAGAGGATGCTACCCCGGGCGCCATGGAGCTTCGCGTCACGCGCCTGGATACCGATGCGTGTTATCGTATCTCACTTCCACCTCCCAAATCCGAGTGGGATATTACCGCCTGCAACCGGGGTCATTTCGGACTCGATGCAGGTTTCATCGGTACTGACACTCAAACCGGGGTTGGTGATCCTGACAGCGGTCTGTATGTGACCCGGGAACCCCAGGATTACCGCGTCGGGCGCCTGGTGCATGTGCCGGGACGAGACCCCTATCCTCTGCTTAGCTGGGATGGACTGCATTTCTCCATGTTCAGCTCGGTCCAACTTATTCCTGAGGAGCAAACTCGCATGGAATCCTACCCGGTTACCCGGTGGGTACGGGGAGAAGTGTCTCCTGATCATGAACGCATCCTATGGATAGAGGTGGGGGAGCGCCATCTGGCGCGGTACAGTCGACCGGGCAAGAATCTGGTCACCTGGACCTCTAACGTATACATTAAAGAGTGGGTTTGGCAGGCCGAGGATTTGCCCTTGGTCAGGACCATGCAGCCCGTAGGATTCCGAGTAGATGTCTCCCGCAATGATACTCTTGAGGAACAAGGTCTGATATCGGCATATTATCGTACCCAAAGCATCTGGCCCCAGTGGCCGGCACAGCATCACGTGGACCAGGGAACCTCTTCCTTCAGCGTCACTGATGTTACCATGCGTTGGCCCGGTGCGGAGTATGCGGATCGGTCCTCATTCCAAATATGGTTTGAACTGGCTGAGGACTGGTGGGATTGAGCAGGGAGGCTATTGCCTTTGGCAGCGAGTGCCGGATCGTGAACATGTCATAGATAGCGGGATGTGGCATCCTGTCATTCACGCATCCCTGATCGAAGCTAGGAGCACACTGTCTGTGTCACAGCTAACGGTCAGGGATGTGTGCGTTTCTTATCGGGTCTATCGGGTGCATAGACTGGCCTCCTACACGCCCGACCTTAAGGCTGACGTATCCACAGGCTCAGTCTAATTGTTTCTTCCACAATTGACGATGGCCGATCAATTCAAAGCCGATGCCAGCATAAAACTCTCCTGCACCGCCGAAACAATACGATGCTTCCAAGGCTTTGGTCTTCTTCATGGCTTCGGTCAAAGCGATGGCGGCAAGCCCCCTCCGCCGGTATGCGGGAACCGTAGCCAAGGGCTCGAGATAGGCATACCTGTTCTTTTCATCGAACCACATGCCGGCAAAGCAAGCGTACTCGCCCGTGGGCGCCTTAATGATGGTGGTCAAATCCTTCCTGAAGTTGGGACCGCTTTGCATGAGCAAGCGGCAATCGATATCATCGTCGGGATCATCTCCGTGGTTGAAGCCTTTCCAAAGGCAATCGTTGATCTTGGTCAGGTCATTTTCATCTTCCAAGGACAGAACCGAAAAGCCATCGGGCAAGGGGTGAGCCAAGAATGGCTTGTTGTAGGGAAAGATTCGCACTGCTTCGGTGTGTACCTTCGTATAATTCATCCCTTCCAGAAGGCTGATTTTGTCTGATTCCTTATCGGTTATCCATACAGCTAGAGTGCGTTGATTGTTAGCGAGAGAAGAAAGTTCCTTCTCGGCATAGTTGACCATTTCCACAAGCAAGTAGGCATGCTTCTCATCGGTTACAAGAAAAACCTCACCAACATCCATTTCGTAGCAAGCCAGGCCAACGACGTTCCCGTCGTCCTCCCAGAGCCCGAAGCGGTGGGTGAGTTTGTGATTGAACATGGGGTGAGTATGTGCGTACTCAAAAAACGGGGGGAGAAGGTAACTGTTTAGGGTGTCAAGGGAGTAGATGTCGGTGAGAAATCGATGAACGGCAGCAAAATCTGACATTAGTTTGTACCTTCTCTGTGTCAATGCCATTTTGGATTCTCCTGCCTCGCCCTCTTTATAGTTTGACTCCCCAACAGGAGCAGTACGCCGTAGTTCGAGTGGTATTCTTCCTTATCCTATCTCTATTAGCCCCAGGGATGATTCTTCATCGGTTTTACGTTCTCCTTTGCCAACGGCAGAATGCATTTCTTAGGATACAGAAGTAAAAGGGGGATGGATTTAGAGTGAACCTTGGTTCTTGACGATAGTACCACTGATAGCATGGGATGGTAGACTGCGACTGGCCTTGACAGGTGTACATTGCCGGGGTTGTCCCCCTCACCTGCAGCGTGTTGGTGCAGTGGAGAGCCACTATGGCGTTTGAAATACGAGCATGTTTGGATCAACGACTATGCAGACTATGCGTTGGAAAGCGTGTGACTCCTCTGTATCTTAGGCGAGCATTCCGGCAGGCCCAACGGTCATCAGCACACTCTATGTTTTCTGGAGCCCAAGCGGTAAATAATTATGCTTATGAACTCGTGTACACAAGCAAAGAGTTGAGCATCGGTAGGCGCTAAGGATGAGAGACCTATTTACTCGCATAGCGAAATTTGCGGATGCGAATCTATGATAACCTATGCCAGTTTCATTGTATAATAGTACAAAGATATTCATAATCATGCGAATGAATGAGTAGAAGAATGATGAAATGATCCTGACAACTGTATGGCAATTAGGTAGCAGTGAAGGTCGAGCAGTAGATGGGCGCTTTGCTTGGCTGGAGTGAGTAGCGCAGCCGACTACCCGTGGTCGGTTTTTGCGTAAAAGGGAACACGTTTGTTATCGGGGGTGGTAGATGGCAAATTTCAACGACTGAATAATAGGACAGGTGCGAAGAGCATTCAGATTACATGCAAGAAAGGATGAAGAAGAGATGATCAAGAAGGTATCGATTTTGCTAGTCGTAATGTTGATTCTCGCGGTGGCAGCGCCTGCAATGGCGGCGCGTCCTGACCATCCCCCAGGACCACCAAGTATGCCTGGCCAGTCAGTTGGAGGAGTCCACACGGCTGCCCCTGAAGTACCTGAGTTCCCGCAACACATCCTTAGAGGATTGCTGCTTCTCACGGGCGTTGATTGCCCCCACGAGACTTGAGTAACAACGACTATTCTGATTAGAGCCCCGCCGAGAGCATTGCTCTCGGCGGGGCTTTTCTCGTCCTGTCCCGGTTGACATCACCAGAGTTTCACTGGTTTCAGTATCCCGCAGGAGGCATCAGAGAGGTGCTGAATCTCCGTATCTAATCCGAATGATGCTCGGCGTGCCATCAAGCACAGGTCAATTTGAGCCTCGCACGCGAAGATGCACGGTGAAGGTGGAGCCCTTACGGGCTCACTCTGGATCTGGCATGTAGCCCCATGAAACTCTATGAGCTTGACCAAGGCTAGACCCAGCCGGGTGCCTTCACGAGCATGCACCCGGTCGCGTTGATGGAACTCCTCGAACGCTCAGTCTGCCGTTTCGGCATGTTGGAAGAAAGGCGCGCTAAACGATGGTTTTTTGGTGATGGCACGAGCATATGTAACTCTTGACGGCGGAAAAAGGTGCCCTGGTTCCCGTAGTGTTGCCCATCCTTGAACGAAAGCGATGGGACGCTTGAACTCGTGAGTTGCTATTGTGTTGAAGTCGTTATACCGTTGGTTGCTACTCTTTAGAACGCGGGCCATCCGATTGAACACCCAACTCATTGCTGGGTGTTCTGCTTCGATATGTTCCGCACGTTCTGGGTGAGAAGAAATCCCATGAACAGGAAGACAACTGGAGGTATCAACTCAACCATGGCAGGCCCCCATCCTGCCATGAGGATCCATACGGTTGGGAGCAATACGCTCAGTATGAGTATCACTGCTAGACTATGGGTAATGAACTGAAGTACTCCATCCATGATGTTCTCCCTTCCCCGCAAGGCCGGGTACACTGACAGAGACATGAACACGATCACCCATAACGCATACATGCGACTAAGGGTCAGCTGGGTTTCTGGACGCATGAAAAGCATCCCGTAAGCTCGAAGCCATTCCATGATTCCCGAACCACTAAACTCAGCGAACTCGGGTACGACCGCATGGTACCCCAGGCGAATATGCTGTACGGCCAAGACCATGTGGATGAGAAACGGGATCAGAACAGCTGCCCAGAGGCCATAAGAACGTAAGAAACGGGCCGCAGCTCCACCAACTGTTTGCCGCTTATCTGAATCGTCTTTGTTTCGATTCGTGTTGCTATCGGGCAATGTCAACACCTCCCAAGCCACCATTGCTACCACTGAAACTGGCTGCGATGTGAAACTGCTACTAACGTAACCTTCTACTCTCAGGAGGCCAAGAATCCATCTGTGCATGCGGATTCTCGGACCTTATGAAATTCATCGCCGGGCCGGATGTGCATGTCCAATCACCACATGGGGTCCGCGACATCATCTTGTCTACCTCGATTCTGAACTAACCTTCATCACGGGCGTCATCAATATAAGAGTGGCAATGTGACTCGGTCCGAACCGCATGCGCCTCGGACTCGAGGCAGGCCTTCCCCTATTGCTGACCGGAGAATGTGTGTGGCCTTTGCATGTTGGTGATCCTTCGGCATATGGATCGGTGGTTCCTCTCGCCAGAGTGTAGTTATCACCGGCAAGCTACACCGTTGGATCGGCCATATTGCCGATTTGATACGTTTAGCACCGGTAGGGGTAGGTTTGTGTGCCCGAAGAGGAGTGGGGTGCCAGCTGCACGTGAACGATAATGATGCAAGACCAATCTCATTCCAGCCTCCCTTAGCGTCCCGCCTGTCCCCTTTCGGTCGGGTGGTGAGATACTCCTGGTCGATCGGGCCAACGTTACCGGCGGTATTCATAGCTCATACACGCTGTAGGTTTTGGCAGGTATCCACCTTGATGCCTTGGAGGAGGCCGCGAACTGTTGTCATGAGTTCCGGGGGCACTGATCGCACGAATGACTAACAGTGAAATCCTATGCTATAATTAGCATAATTACCTTACTTAAAGGAGGATTGCTCATGACTGAACAAGGAAAGTGCCCGGTAACCGGAAGGACGGGGAACAAGCCTGTCGGTGGTGGCACGAGGAATCGTGACTGGTGGCCGAACCAGTTGAATCTCAAGATGCTTCATCAGAACCCTGCGATGAGAAACCCCATGGGTGAAGAGTACAACT
>SLSY01000210.1 GCA_007130145.1 Bacillota bacterium | reverse complement strand
TTCCCAAGCTATTTAGCATGTCGCCAGGCACCTGATCCCCTCCTGTCACAGAGATTTGCCCTACATGGTACGTGACAAGTGGATCCTTTGTGCTTGACCGCTTCCAACCATGTATTGGTAAAAGGTTACGTTCCTGCTAGGATGCGGCTCATGATGGCGGCAAAGAGCGGGGCCGCGACCGTGCCACCGGCTCCTGCTCGTTCTGCAAACACCACCATGACATAGCGGGGTACGTAGAAGGGGGAGAATCCCGCAAACCATGCATGGGATGGGCTTCCCGTAAGGGTCTGAGCCGATCCAGTCTTGCCCGCAGCCCTTTGCACAATCTGTGCGTCTTGACCGGTCCCGTAGGTTGTGACATGAAACATCAGCAAGCGAAGGGTACGAGCGGTATCGATCCCCAATACTCTGACTCCTGAAGGAGGCTCACGCTTCCAGACGAGCTGGCCTGTCACTTCGTTGCTCACTTCCTGCACCAACCACGGTACAGGTCTCACACCATCGTTGACCAACGTGGCGACCAGCACTGCAGCTTGTAAGGGTGTGATGGTGGTATCGCCTTGCCCAAGAGCGAGATTGGCCACATCTTGCTCGCCCATAGTCCGGGCGAGGGGCAGCGAACCACTGGACTCGCCATCGACCTCCAGGCCCGTCTTCATTCCCAGTCCGAGGGCATGGGCATAATCGGTGAGAAGCGCCGGACCAAGCTCCTTGGCCAGTTGAATGAACACGACATTGCATGAATGGGCAAAGGCCTCTTCAAACGTGAGTTCCCCGTGAGCACGGGTGCATTGAAAGGTACGGCCGCCTACCACCATGCTACCGTTACACAGAAAAGCATCTCCAGTAGAAACCCGCCCTTCTTGTAGAGCGGCAGCTGCCACCACCAGTTTGAAAATGGAGCCGGGAAGGTATGGACTGACGGCAGCATTGATGAGCGCATTTTGCGTGGCAAAGGCAGCTTCAGGGTGGTTTTGATCGAAGTTGGGGCGGCTGGCCATGGCTAACACGGCTCCCGAATATGGATCAAGGATGAGCACGGCTCCGCGGCAAACTCCCGCCCGGTCCATTTCCTCTTCCACGATGCGTTGAAATTCGGCATCAATGGTCAGGCACACCGAATGAGCGACACTGTCGGTTGAAGGCCGGATACGGTAACCAAGTCCATCTATCAAGTGATGATTTGCATCCACACAGGCAACCAGTTGCATGGGGTCATAGCCCTTGAGCCAATGGTTGTAGCGGGCTTCCAACCCCATTTCGCCCACGTTGTCCTGGGGATGACAATAGGCATTGGGGCGAATGTAGCCGACGATGTGACGGGCCAGTGCATCATGGCCGTAGCGAAGATGATCCTGCACTGCCACCATCCCTGGCCAAGATGCCTCCGCAATGGTCTCGGCCAGTTGCTCGTCCACCTCACCTGCAATCTGCACTCGAAGCGGCCCATTCCAGCCTGTTATGTCCATATGGAGAGTGGACAGATCGATATTCAAAGCGTGTGCTATGTGCCGGGGAATGTCGGGCCACTGGCGTACGATCTGTGGGAAAGCCACAACCGACCAGCGAGTTCCCTCACCAGTCAGACTCTCCTGATTGCGATCAAGGATATCCCCTCGGGCCACTTCCAAGGGAATACCGGGAGTACGCTGGTTCACAGCTTCCTGGGCTAGGGCTCGACCCGCTACAACCCCTACGATCTGGATGCGTACGAGCTGTACGAGTACCAGGAACAACAGAAGCATTGAGGTCAAGAGGATGCAGTGAATCCGAGGCCGCTCCATGTCACACCACCGCCATTCAAGACTAGTGTGACCCAGAGAGACAATGCAAATACCGTTCTCGCCTCGTCCGCTAACCGTACCCGAGGATACCCCACCAGCTGAGAACGGTCACTATCACGCCGGCAATGATCGCGCCCACGCTCAAAGCAAGAGCGCTGGGCCACATTTTGAAGCCCATGAGGCTGGCAATGAGGGATCCACTCCATACACCAGTGGTCGGAATAGGGACGGAAACGAACAACGTCAATCCGATGAGTCCCCAGCGGCGAAGGTGAATACCGCGCTTGTGACTGCGCGCAAAGAGAGAGTCAATATATGTTCGCACAGGGGGCCAGCCACGGATAGCCCGGCAAACCGGCTCGAGGATCAAAAGCAGGGCCGGCACAGGTATCAGGTTGCCGATCAATGCCAGAGCAAATGCTTCCCAGGGCGGTATACCGAGGGATATGCCCAGGGGTATGGCACCCCTCAGCTCAATCACGGGCAGCATGGCCACCCACACAACCAGCAGTTCTCTACTCAAGAAAGCTAGCACGCTAGAACCAACTCCGCCACACTATTCGGTCAGCGCGCTGTCAATTCCTCCCTGGCTTTATGTCTCCAAGCGAATTACTGTGCCAAATTTGTCGACCTGATACTGCAATTTGCGGCCAAAGTCACCCATGGTAGTAACCCGGTCGACGCTCTGCAGGTTCAACCACTCATTGATCAAGTAGTTGAGCGTTTGATATTGCGCTTTTACCTCTTTCATCTTTCCCTCCAAAGCATGAAATCGCTGCTTTAGGGCAGCCATCTCCTTCTCTTTCTCTTCGATTTCACGTTGAAGGCTTTGGGCTGCCTCCGCTTCCTTGGCCAAGTGATGCAGGCCGCCCAAGAGACCGCTCAGGTCCAATCCTGTCCCTTGTGCATACTTCAAGAATGCACTGAGGTGCGAAAAGGCCGTATCATGGTCTTCGGCACCCATCTCATCTCCATCCTGGCTTCTGCTCTCCAACGCCCGTTCTGTGTCCAGTCTCTCGTTTTTCACCCGGTAATACTTCCAACGGGCTGTGAGCCAAGATATGCCATTGTCTTCTGCAAATTCGCGCAGGGCAGCCGTAACTTTATTGCCCTTGGCTGTTTCCTCTTGAACGAAATTCCAAAGCTCATCGGCCTTCCCTTCATCCCACCGTATCCTACGCGTCTTGTTTGGCAGACTCATACATCACTGCCTCCTTCGGCTAGAATGGACTCAATGCAGTATACACTCGAATGATATTGATTTATACGGTGGTGGGGGCGAAATTTTGCAATAAGCCGACTCATGGGGGATTAGGTGCAATTGATTCGGGTCTTCGACTGGGCAGCCGGGACACTGAAGCGATCCACAACGCAAACCATAACGATGGTTTAACGGTGCTTGGACCTTCCGTGTCCGGGTTTTCCTACATCCCTCTCGGTTGGTTGCGAGAGCCTGTCGGGATACTCTTCGTTGCACAGCTCATCCAGATGGCAAGGAAACACGGGTTGACTCGCATGGGCTAGGCGGCGGAAGAAGTTGAGAACGGCGCTGCGTCCCAAGGTTGTACCCCCGACGACCGCCATCTCCTCTTCGGTCAGTTTTCTGTCTTGCCAGGTCTCCAAGTAGCATTTTACGTAGAGAAAATGTCCTCCCCTTTGACTCCTCTCGCCACACAGATGGTAGCGCAACACATGACACTTGTCACCTTCATGCACGGAACGCACAACATCCTTGATTACGTATTCCACTTTCTCACTCCCGGTTTCATACTGCAGTCGCTGCCTCATTCTTCAACAAAAAGACAGAATATTCCTTCCTGTGATGTCTTTGGATCCTCCGTATTCTTTCTTTGCTACGAGCTAGAATATGAAGGAGGAGGTAAGCAAAGACATGTCAAGTCGAAGGAAGCAAGATCACAGGACTCTGGTGGTAGTTGATAATCCCGATGATGCCGATAGCCGTCAGCCTCGGGAGAACCGCAATGATGAGTCGCGACCCAAACGCCGGCGCAAGCCATCTAAGAGAAGGTGAGCCTCTCGTCTCCGTCGAACTACCAGCTGGAATCATTTCACAGCAGGAGGGAGACGGATAGTGAGTAACTCCGCATTGATTGAAAAGGGTCAGCAGCGAATTGCCTGGGCAGGTCGGCGCATGCCTGTGGTTAGGGCCATTGCCGAAAGCTGGAGGCAGACACAGCCGCTGGCAAACACGCGCATTGGGGCCTGTTTGCACGTGACGACGGAGACAGCTAACCTCGTGTTGGCGTTACGCACAGCTGGGGCTGAGGTCGCACTGTGCGGTTCCAACCCCTTGAGCACGCAGGATGAGGTGGTTGAGGCACTGAATCAGCTTGACGGGATTCACGTGTTTGCCAAAAGAGGCGATGTGTCCGGCTATTACGGCAGCATTGCTCAAGTCATTAACCGCAAGCCCGATCTGGTTATGGACGACGGTGCCGATCTCATAAAGGTCTTACACGCTGAGCACCCACACGACCTCCCCCGAATCATCGCCGGCACCGAGGAGACCACTACCGGAGTCAACCGGCTTAGGGCCATGCAAGAGGACCAGGCGCTACGCTTTCCTGTGATCGCGGTAAACCAAGCTCTGACCAAGCATTTGTTCGACAATCGCTACGGAACCGGGCAGTCTACCTTTGACGGTATTTTGCGTGCCACCAACGTTCTTGTCGCTGGAAAAACCGTGGTCGTGGTCGGCTATGGCTGGTGTGGCCGCGGGGTGGCGCGACGGGCTGAAGGAATGGGGGCACGGGTCTTTGTGGTTGAAGTTGATGCACTGCGGGCTCTGGAAGCAGTCATGGATGGTTACTGGGTAACCGATATGCGAACCGCTGCGCGAGAGGGCGATATATTCATTACGGTAACCGGCAACACCAAGGCCATAGGCGGTGAGCATTTTCCCCTTATGAAGGATGGAGCCATGCTGTGTAATTCGGGGCACTTTAACGTCGAAATTGACATCGACGTCTTGGAAGAACAAGGTGTCAAGCAGTCGGTGGGCGAGTATATTGATGAATACTTGCTATCGAATGGACGCCGCATCTTCGTAATAGCCCAAGGGCGTTTGGTCAATCTCGTGGCCGCAGAAGGTCATCCGGCCGAGGTGATGGATATGTCATTTGCCAATCAGGCGCTAGTGCTGGCATGGCTTGTCGATGAAAGCCCTTCTTTGGATGCCGTGGTATACCCGGTGCCAGCGGTTATCGATCAGAAAGTCGCCCGCCTCAAACTGGAAGCCATGGGTATCAGGCTAGAGCAGCTGAGCCCTGAGCAAATAGAGTATATGAATTCCTGGAAGGCTGGCACCGACGCCTAAAACACCATCAAACCTACATCGAGAGAGGGAAGAGCCTTGCGCATCGGCATGTTTACCAATAGCTATAAACCTTATACCAGCGGAGTTGTTCGTTCGCTGGAAACATTCAAGCAGCACTTGGAGAACATGGGCCATACAGTATATATATTCGCCCCCGGTTACGGCACATCAGACAAAGATACACGTGTCTTTCGCTATCACTCTATCCCCGCTCCTACCGCACGAGGATACTACCTCCCCATTCCCCTTTCATGGCGCACTACGCGTCGCGTCAAGAAACTAGGATTGGATATCATTCACGTCCACGCTCCCACTCTGTTGGGGCAGTTGGGATTGATGACGGGAAGACGTCTGGGCATTCCCGTCGTTTTCACCTATCACACGCGATACGATCTCTACACCCACTATGTGCCTATCATTGGCCCTTCTTTGCGGAGATTGGTGGCAAGAATGGCCACGCGATTCAGTAACCGCTGCCAATCCGTGATCGCCCCGACTCCTTCCATCCGAAGCATCCTTACAGCCAATGGCGTAACCACGCCCATTCACGTGGTCCCAACGGGGGTTGACCCACAGGAATTCCAATCCTTTAACAAGACCTGGGCCCAAGAAGAGTTTGGCCTCACGGATGACGACAACGTTTTGGTCACCGTGGGCCGGCTGGGCAAAGAGAAAAACATTGGTTTCTTGCTCAAAGTCATGACCCAGCTACCTTCAGACGTTCGTTTGCTGATCGTGGGTGATGGCCCGCTCAGAGCCAATTTACGAGGGGAAGTCACCCGGTTGGGTCTGGGAGAGCGCGTTACGTTCACAGGGCAACTGGGGCGAGAGAGGCTCGCCTCCACTATGTGGGCCTCAAAGATATTTCTTTTCAGTTCCACCACAGACACGCAGGGCGTAGTGCTGTTGGAGGCACACCTGGCAGACCTTCCCGTCGTAGCGCTGGATGCGCCCGGAGCACAAGATATCATCACACACGGAGAGAATGGTTTTCTGGTTGAAGGCATGTCAGTGAATGGGTTTGCTGATTACACACAGAGCCTGTTGACGGATGCCCCAATGCGGGAGAGAATGCTGGCTGCGGGCAGGCGCCGAGTCGAAGACTACACAGCCGAAGCATGCGCACAGAGGCTAGTTGAGGTATACCAGGCGACTTGCGCCATGGGGACCGAATAACCGTATCAAATAGGGAGAGTGCGCATTCAGCGCCTCTCCCTACGGTCACCGTTGGTTCATGCGTCAGTCGTATCTACGAAAGCGCAACTGCTCACAAAGTTCGGTTAGATAGTCCCGCAGCTGTGGCCCCAGCGAGGAATCCAAAGCATACTCCAGGGTCGCCTTGATAAAGCCAAGATGATTCCCAACATCATAGCGGTGTCCACTAAACTCCCAACCAATAACCCTGCGCTTGGTGGCCAGTACCCGCAAGGCATCGGTCAATTGGATTTCACCACCTACTCCGGGACCTGTCGTTTCCAGAGCAGAGAATATCTCCGGCTCCAATATGTAGCGCCCTACTACGGCCAAATCAGAGGGAGCCTGTTCGGGCGGGGGTTTCTCCACAAGATCCGTGATTTCCCACAACCCCTCACCAAGACGATGGGCTGAGACGACCCCAAAAGAACTGAGCTTCTCTTTGGGCACGCGCTGCAGGGCCAGGATCGTGCAGCGATATTTCTTGTACACAGAAAGAAGCTCGCTCAAGCAACCATCGTCTGAGCGAATCAAATCATCGGGCAAGGCCACGGCAAAGGGCTCATTGCCCACGTGATCACGGGCACACAGCACGGCATGTCCCAGGCCCAGAGCTTCTCCTTGGCGCACATAATGAATGCGTGCGAGTTGACTGATGTTGATGAGCACTTCTCGTAGCGTATCATCACCTCGCGCAGCCAGGAATGCCTCCATGTCCGCAGACCGGTCGAAATGATTCTCAATGGCCTGCTTATCACGGGCCGTGATCAGGAGAACATCTTCCATCCCGGCGTTGGCTGCCTCTTCCACCACCAGCTGAATGGCGGGTGTGGCGACAATCGGCAACATTTCTTTGGGTATAGCCTTGGTAGCAGGCAGAAAGCGTGTACCCCAACCTGCTGCCGGGATGACAAGTTTGCTTATCACATCCATCCCCCCTTTTCACTAGGACATTCCTCGCCCGCTAAGAATATCCTCTGTTCTGTTGAGAAATGCACGAAGATTTGCCGAGTTGAACTTCACCGTTTCAACACGGCACATGCCACTTCCGGGGGGACCGAGTTAACGTAAAACCCGGTACCCCACTCGAGGCCGGCCACCGTGGGACCACGGGGCAGTATCTCCCAATGCCAATGGAAATACGGATATTGACCGTCAAAGGGTGCTGTGTGTAGAATGAGGTTATAGGCCACGCTTTCTCCCACGTGGTCTGAAAGTTTCTGGAGTACTCGCCTCAGAACACAAGCCAATGACTCCAAATTCGCCTCGTCAACCAAAGTGAAGTCACTCTGGTGTTGGCGTGGTTGCAAGTGCAGCTGATAGGGAAAACGGGAAGCAAACGGGCACGTCACCAAGTAGTCCTCTGTGGTCTCCACCACTCTTTCTTTTGCTTTGGCTTCAGCCTCACCCATGGCACAGTAGAGGCATTCGGCCTGGGTGTGCCAAAAATGGCGGGCCATGAGTAGCTTTCGTTGCCATACCGGTGGGACCATGGGCAGTGCAACAATTTGGAAGTGTGGATGCATCAACGAAGCGCCGGCAGCGGTCCCTTGATTCTTGAACACTTGCACGCACTGAATTGTGTCGTTTTGCCGTCTCCATGCCTGTATGCGCTCTTTGAGCGCCTGCAGTATGAGGGTTCTATGCTGTGAAGAGTGCTGGGTCCATGAATGGCTATGGTGGGGGGATTCCACCACCACTTCATGGTGTCCTCGTGCATGCCAGCGTACCAAGCCCGTGACATCCTCTTCCACCTCTCCCGACGCAGAGCCGGTCAGGACCGGGAAGAGGTTGGGAATCACCCGTACAGCCCACTGGGCATCGCCTTTCTGGTCGGGGAAGGACCAGCAGGCAGCCGCAGGCGGAGTCAAATGCTCATTGCCAGGACAGAAGGGACAGCGGCTGTCACTGTCCTGCTCCTGGGGACGTCGTCCTCGCCGGGTGGCGAGGATAGTCCATTCGCCGGTCAGAGGATTCCTACGCAGCTCGGCCAGAGCGGCTCCTTTCCGGAGGAGAGAAGCCGCAGGGTGCGGCTTCTCCTCCTTGGCTGGTGGACAAAGAAACTACTGGTGATAGCGGGACGGATTTCCATAGGGATTGTATCCCTGAGGGGGCTGGTTTTGGCCGTAGATGCTCTGCTGCGGTGTTCCCATACCTTGGCCCTGATATGTGCTCGGCCCTCCTGGGTTTCCGGTGTAGCCAACGGTACTACCGCTGGCCTGCTGCCCGTCTCCGCCATAGTAGCCTCTAAAACCGACTTCCTGGCGAGTCCAATTGGGCAGCTGCTGCTGATACTGGGGTGGGTACGGCAGCTGCTGCCCTTGATGTCCCTGATAGTAGCTGGTGGGTCCACCCGGATAGGCAGCTTGACCGACAGGACCGCCGGTAGCACGCTGTGTTGATTCGCCCGGTACCTCTTGGCGGGTCCAGTTGGGCAGTTGCGGTTGCTGATAGCCCGCCGGGCCAAACCCATATGGCTGCTGTTGATGCTGGGGTTGATAC
>SLSY01000237.1 GCA_007130145.1 Bacillota bacterium | reverse complement strand
CTAGGTGAAGTCTTGCGTCAGGCCCAGGGCGCATGGCTCGGCGGCACCATGGGTCTTTTGCTCCGTCTGGCCCTGGTGTTTGCCAAGACCGGCCTTTTTACCTTCGGGAGTGGCTATGCCATGTTGCATCTCATGCAGCGGGAAATCGTCGATCACCACGGTTGGCTTACGGCAGAGCAGTTCGCCGACTTGGTAGCCATTGCCGAGGTGACCCCCGGTCCCATTACCGTTAATATGGCCACGTTTGTTGGTTATCGTCTTGGTGGTATCCCGGGTGCCGCATGCGCGACTCTCGGTCTCATCGCCGGACCCATGCTGGCCATTCTCATCATCGTTCGCTTCTACGGCGAGATCCGCCATAACCGCTATGTTTCCGCGGCCTTTCAAGGCCTGCGCCCCACCGTCTTGGCTCTGATTACGGTAGCGGTGATCCGCTTGAGCAAGACGGCGCTCGTTGATGCCAAGAGCCTTTTCATCTTTGCGGGAATACTGGCTTTGCTCCATTTCTTCCGGCTCAGCCCCATACTGGCCGCTCTTATTGGTGTGGTGGCCGGGCTCCTTCTCTACTAGACACAAGAGCCCCGGGGTATCCCCGGGGCCGTGCGTCAGTCGATGACAATGACCGCCCCTTCTCCGATTTTCAACCAGTGATAGAGGAATTTGGCGTGACTGGTGAAGTTGCGCACGCATTTACGTGAGCGTGGCGTGGTCCCGATGGTGAAGAGGAACTCCTGATGGTTAGAGGGATCGTTGGGGTTGACCTCCTGGGCTGTTTGATCGTCTCTCAATTGCACGGGTACGCCGTGGATGTAGCCGCCCCCGGAGAAGCGGATGGTGTAAGGGGCAAAACCGGCGATATCCGAGGTGCCCGGTTCGAAATACCAGAAGAACGGCCGTCTCTCGATGGCCATGAAGTGCCCCTTGGGTGTGGCAAAGTGATGGGGGCCTTCCCGCGTTCCGGTGGTGGTGTAGGTGTAGGATACCAGCTGCCACTGGTCATCTACCCGCTCAAACGCCCCCTGGTTTTGCTGCATATCATCCACTACCACCACAAATCTGAGCCGGCTTGGCGCGTTCCTAAACGAGATATAGTTGCGCGGGATCCAGTATTCACCGGAAAAACTGGGGGTGGATACCAGGTAGTGATCATCTTGTTGATCGAGGATGGATACGAAGAGGCCGTCAGGGAAATAGCGGAAATCCGAGCGCTCCAGATCTACATAGCCAGGCGCGCTCTGATTTCTCGATTCGCCGTAAGCGTCCTCGTTGCCGCCCTCATAGGCCGGGGCCATGCCGTGGATATGACGGTAGTTAAAAATGTATCCCACCTCACTGTGCTCCACGACCGGGTCAAGGGCCAAGACTTGTTCGAACATGTCCTCCAGCCGGAACTGGCGTTCTTGGCCCAGCATGCCAAAAACGAAGCCCATTTCGATTCTATCTTGTGTATGCCAGAATATGCGATACCAGCGATCCGATTGGTAACGGTCAAGGTACTGCCCCCGGACCACCTGGATGGCGTTGACCTTGTCAAAGTAATTCAAACGGTGAACAATGGGTGAACGGGTGGTGGGTTCGGCTCTGACATTGAGCACGTTGGTGGTAACCAGAAAGTAGTCGTAGGCCATGGGATATTGGTCATAGGCCAATTCCTTGACCAGGCCCTCTGGGAACTGGGTGTGCAGCTCTTTTATGATGTCGTAATCATCTTCTGAGACCAAGAGCGACGCGCGATGCTCATCCACGGCAGCCTGCGGCACCAAACCGGGCTTAACCTGCAATTCGCTTTGCAGGGTGAGGTAGTGATCTTCCTCCAGTCCTTCTTGGATATAATCGGTCAGCGGCTCTTCGTCATCTCCATTCTCCTCCTGTTGGGCCAGGGCTTCTAGGAGATAGGCGCGGGTTTGGGGTCCGTACACTCCGTCGTTGGCCAGGCCATCATGGCGGCGTTGAAAGTCCCACACCGCCCAGCGGGTAACCGGACCGTATATCCCGTCTTCGACCAGCGAATAACCCAGGGTGCCTAGGGTCCTCTGCAGGGCTTCTACTCCGTCCCCCTGGCTTCCCATTCGAAGGATCGTAGGGGGCAAGGTGTCGGCGGCACGAGCGCCACCACCCCAGACCATCACCCCTATGACTGCACAGAGCAGGGCGATTGCCAGCGTCCTCCAGCCAAGTTTGCACATTATTGTCATTTCTTACACTCCTTGTATGCTTTGTGTTGGCGAAATACTGGTAGTGACCAGCTGTTCTCGGTCACCGAAGCGGTCTTTTTTCCATGGTAATACACTCACACTCATCCAACATGTGGCTGTCTATTTCTTCGTGCTGGGGCGTCTTAGTTCCTTTTTGCTCCAGAGATCGCCCGTTCTTGGCCGTGTGCAACCGCTGCCGCCTGGCGCCGGAGAAGGGTTTGCCTGCCGCTGGCGAGAATGATCGTTTCATGCGCTATATACCAGGCATGCCGCAATGGCTTGCAGGCGATAGCGTGAACTGGATGCTCGAGAGTGAGGGGCAAAACCAGAGCGTAAGCACCCGGGCTCATATTGTGGTTCGTAACGTGTGCATTCTCTCGGTGGAGTATAACCCCTTGCTGCCCAGCATAGAGGCGGGACCCTGGCACCAGGGCCGGTGGGGAACGGTGAACATGGGAAGGGATGAGATATCATCAGCGTAGGACCGATGCCGCGCCAAGCCCCAGGCTCAAGATCGGGCGAACCGAGAAGGAGCGGACATGATACCCGCGGCGATGAACATGGCCGTAGCCTGTCGTTGATCGGGGGTGAAGACATCGCCTCGCTTCATCTTTCGCTAGGGTATTTTCTCTAAGAATGACGAGAGCCGGCCGCTTGCGGTAGGCCTTTTCCCACGAGAAAGGAGAGAAGCCCCGCTGGGGCGCATGCTATGCCTCACCGTCAGAGGACCCCATTGACTCTGGCCACACCGGCGATTCCCCCCCTGCTCTTACTGCCTCATAATACGGCCTTGCTCATTCAAGACATGCAGCAAAGCCTCACCCACCCCGAGTATGGGTTGGGCCACACCAGCACCCACCGGGGCGTGGCGCAAGAGTTTACCGAATACTACCGGCAGCTGGATACGGTCCGGGAGAACATACGGCGGCTCAAGGACGTGTGGGCGATGCAGGGAATGACCGTCGTCTACACCTGCATGGCGCAGGCGGTGGACCAGCCGCCATCACCGTTACAGAGGGCGCTGGGTTTGCTGGCACCGCAAGGGCACGAAGAAAGCCGCCTGGCGACCGGTTTGGCCCCAGAAGGAGCCCAGCGCATATTCTACAAACGCGGCCTCAATGCCTTTGTCGATACGGATCTGCACGATTTCCTCAAAGAAGCGGCGGTGGTGAACCTCGTGGTCGTGGGCGTTATAACCGAATTTGGCATTCGGGCGAGCGTGAGCACAGCCCAGGATCTCGGCCTCTGCCCATTGGTGATATCGGATGCCACCGCAGCACTGACGCAAGCCACCCAAACTCGTACCTTGCAAGAAATCGCCTACGGACTGACCAAGGTCAGAAGCACCGGTGAGGTGATTGCCTATATCGAAGAGATGGAAGAGCGCGGCCACAAAGTGGTCTGACGAGGCAAAGAGAGAGGTGGAGCAAGTGATGCGCATCCAAACGGTCGCCGGTGACATCGACCCTCTCGATCTGGGGCGTTGTCAGACGCACGAACACGTGGTCTGCGATCAGCGTCTGGCCCCCCGCCTTCAGTTGCAAGAGAGCACCCGCGAGGTAGAGGAGACCTTCATGATCCTCGATGATCACCAAAGAGCCGTGTCCGAATTGCTCGCCTACGGGCGACGGGGCGGGGCGGCGCTGGTAGAGGTCACCACTTCAGGATGGGGCCGTGATGTGGAGGCATTGCAGCGCATAGCGCAAGCCAGCGGTATACACATTGTGGCCACCGGGGGCTATTATATTGAACCCTGTATACCATACCGGGTCGATGAGGTGGGGTTGGACCAGCTCACCGCGGATCTGGTCCGTGAAGTCACGGTGGGGGTGGGCGAAACCGGCATTAAGGTCGGCGTGCTCAAATCCGGTATCTATAGAAGCCGCATCGAAGGCACCGAAGAGAAGGGGCTACGAGCTGTAGCGCGGGCCAGTCTCCAGACGGGCGTCGCCATCACCACCCATACCACCGGGAGCCGGCGCTACGAGATCGTCGGAGGGAACATGGGCCGGGAGCATCTTCGCATTCTTGCCGGGGAAGGAGTAAGGGCCGACCGCCTCATTGTGGGGCACGTGGATGAGCGGCCCGACATCCATTTTCTGCTGGGACTGGCTGCGGAAGGCTGCTATATCCAGCTGGATACCATCGGCAAGTTACGCTGGCTAGCCGATGGGACGCGGGCCGATCTGGTGGGGGCCCTTATCGCGGGCGGACAGCTGGACCGTATTCTTCTTAGTACCGACCGCTGTCGCAAAGCCGAACTCTACCAAGAAATGGGTGGCTTGGGCTACACGTATGTCTTCGACTCCTTCCTTGACACCCTAAAGGAACGGGGCGTGACCCAGGGCGAGATCGACCACATGCTCATCGCCAATCCAGCCCGGGCGCTAGCGATACCGCACTAAGACCACCGGGGGTGGTCTGGGCGCCGGGAACAGACGGGCGATAGCAGAGCAGGTGAGAATGCTCCGGAGAGAGCACGCGGGTCCCGTAGCGTAAAGAGGCACTGGTTAGGGTATTGCTTGTGAGCATATGTAGCATGACAGAAGAAAGGACGGGTGAGGGATGATGAAGCGAGAAGTGATCAATCTGGGTGCGGCCAGCCGTGCTCCCTTGTCAGCAGGTATCAAGGTGGGTCATATGCTCTATACCTCGGGGCAGGTACCGGTGAACCGGGAAACCCAGGAGGTCCCCGGTTCCATTGCCGAGCAAACACGCCAGACCCTGGAGAACCTCAAGGACATTCTCCACGCGGCAGGCACCGATTTTGACCAGGTGATCAAGGTCTTGGTCTTTCTTACCGACATGGCTGACTTTGAGGGTATGAATGAGGTTTACCGCGAATATTTCCCCGTCGCTCCTCCGGCTCGCAGCACCATCGGCGTCGCGGGGCTGGCCCGGGATGAATTCAAGGTGGAGATCGAACTGATCGCGTTGGTACCGTGAAGACCCACCGGGGCCGTCGAATCGTTCTGACAAGGCAGGTGAAAAGCGGGTGAATGTCTTATCGGTCTCTCCCTCCAGCTTGCGTGAGCTCGGCGAGATGCTCCTGGACGCCATGGGTCTTTCCCCCTCGCAAAAGAAGTGGGTAGCGGATGCCCTCATGCATGGGGCGCTATCGGGCCACCCCGGTCAAGGGCAAGGGTTTGACAAGTTGCCCCGTATGTGGCAACGCATACAAGCCAAGACCATCGACTTGCACGCCCGCGTCGAAACGAGGGCCCAAGGGTCCACGTGGGCCCTCTGGGAGGCCCACAACGGGCTCGGCATCCAGGTGGCGGCCCAGGCTATGGAAGCCGCAGTGGAACAGGCAAAAGAGCAAGGGATGGGTGCTGTTTTCGTCCGGGGCAGTACTCATTTGAGTAGCGCCGGTTTTCATGCCCTGTTGGCGGCAGAGAAGGGGCTTTTGGGTCTTTGCATGACCAATGCGGGACCGGAAATGGCACCCTGGGGCGGTACCACCCCTATCCTGGGCACCAACCCCTGGGGCATGGCTGTGCCCACCACCGGCCCCTTCCCTTTGCTTTTGGATATCGCCTTGACCCAGTCGGGCAAAGGCATGGTGCGCTGGCATCAAGAACAAGGCCTTCCCATTCCCACCCATTGGGCGTTTGCTCCCGACGGCAGCACCACTGATGATCCCACGCAAGCTCTTGCCGGCACCCTGGTTCCTATCGGTGAGTACAAGGGCGTGGGCCTCTCGTTCATGACCGATGTACTGTGCGGGGTACTCACCGGGGCCGCCTTTGGGCAGGACTGTTATGCCGACCCCAAACGCCACAACGTGGGGCATGTGCTCATGGCCATCGCGCCCGAGCGTTTTATGGCGCGCGAGCTCTTTTACCAGCGCCTTGAGGAGTTTTGCCGCCAATACAAGTCATCGGAGACGATGCAGGGGGTAAGCGAGGTGTACCTGCCGGGCGAGCTCGAATACCTGCGCAAGCGGGAAAGACTAAGACAGGGCATTCCGGTTTCGTCTTCGGCTCTCGAAGCGTTGAACCAGCTGGCCCAAGAACTTGACGTCTCGTGCCAGCTGGTCATGACCGGCACCAAGGGACAAGATGAAGGCGCGATGAGGATGGGATCGGGTCATACGTCATAAAGGATGTGAGGCCATGGCTACGTGCGAGCGTCGGTACGTTGATGTCGAGGGGATCCAGACGCATTATCTGGAAGCGGGAGAGGGCCCGGCCACCTTGCTGCTTATTCATGGCGGTGGGGTTTCGTCGTGCGCGGAGTTGAATTATGGCAGTGTCATGGAGCTTTTAGCCCAGCATCTGCGTGTGGTGGCCCTCGATGTGGTGGGCTTTGGCCGGACCCGGGGCGGGGGGCCGATGCACTACACGGCCCGGGCCCAGGGGGATTTTGTTTTGGCCTTCATGGAAAAACTGAACCTTCAGGGCCACGTGGGAGGCAACTCCCATGGTGGCTGGCTGGCCCAATATGTTGCCCACGAGCGGCCGCAAGCGGTCAAGCGGCTCATCATCATTAACAGTCTCAACGGTACCCAGCCCATCCCCCCGGCACCGGAGGGCAACCAATACATCTACAGTCCCGTGGGTCACGCCCATCATGATCCCACGCGGGAACGGATTCACGCCGAGCTGTGCGCTTTCTATGTCAATCAGAAACTGGTTACGGAGGCGCGCGTGGCGCGCACATTGGAGATTGCACGGTCAAACCATGCTTATGCCAAAAAGCGGGCCCGTGCCACCAGTTCCACTGTAGAGGAGGCCAATGAGAATCTGTCTTACCGCGGAAGGTCAATGGACCAGTGGGCCCCACAGCTGTCCGTGCCGGTGCTCATGACCTGGAGTCGTGAGAACAGGGGTTCCCATCCTTCGCATGCCCTTGCTTTCTATGAACGGCTCGTCGATGGGGAAATGCACATCTTCTCTGGGGCGGGCCATCATGTTATGACCGAACACCCCCGGCGCTGGACCCAAGTGGTGTGGGACTTTCTTTGTTCTGAGAGATAACATCATGATCAGAAGGTGGTATAGAGAGCATGGAATGTGAACTCATGGTGAAGAACGCCGAGATCGTCAGCTCCCAGGGACGCCAGAAGGGCCACCTTCTGGTCCGCCAAGGCAAGGTGTTTGCCCGCCTCGCTCCCGGTCCCGTTCCGGAAGGTCTTCAAGCCCAAGAGGTCATCGATGCCCAGGGCATGATGGTGTTCCCGGGGATGGTGGATTTGCACGTTCACATAGGAGAGCCGGGCAAGGAAGAGAAGGAGGATCTGAGCACGGGCACACGGGCGGCCGCCGCGGGCGGGGTCACGACCATTGCCATCATGCCCAACAGCGTTCCCCCGGTACATAGCGCTACGAGCCTGCGTGACCGGGCCGGCTTGATTCACCGCAAGTCCTTTGTGGACTTTTGTATGCTGGGAGGAGCCGGGGGTGAGTCAGTCGATGATATTGTGGCACAGGCAGAAGCCGGCGCCGTAGGTTATAAGAGTTATGTCGGTGCCTACCGTCCGGACCGTCCCGGTCTCCTTTGCAAGGATACCGCCGATATGCTCAAGACCTTGGAAGAGGTGGCCAAGACCGACTGTTTCGTGGGCTTTCACTGCGAAGATGGTCCCACCATGCGCCTTTTGCAGGAGCGGCTCGTAGCCCAAGGTAGAACGGACTTTGCAGCCTATCACCCCAGCCGCCCCGAGTTTACCGAGAGCCTGGCCACTTTGCCTCTGTTGGAAGTGGCGCGCGTCACCGGCGCCCGGCTCTATTTGGTTCACATGTCGTCACCTTGGGCGATTACGCTGGCCTCGTGGTGGCGGGAGCAGGGGACGGATGTTACCATTGAGACGTGCCCCCATTATTTGCTGTTCAATGAGAAAGATACCGAGCGTTTGGGTCCGTATGCTCAGGTAGCGCCACCTTTGCGTTCGATAGCAACCCAACAAGCGCTGTGGGATCTGGTCAATGACGGCACACTGGACGTGATTGCCACGGACCACGCCCCCGGTACGCCGGCAGAGAAGAAACGCGGGCAGACCAACATTTTTGCCGGAGGAGGGGGCTTGCCCGCTCTGGAGACGGTTTGGCTTACCCTGTTGGATGCGGTGAAGCGGCACAAGACCACGGCGGAGAACTTGGCCTGGCTCATGGCGGAGCACCCGGCGCGCATTGCCCGCATCTATCCGCAAAAGGGTCATCTGGAGGTGGGGGCCGATGCTGACATGATCCTGGTGAACCCCGATGCGACCACCCGCTTTGATGCCGAGAAGATGTATACCAAGAACAAGGATGCGGCCAAGATCTTCCACGGGATGGAGGTGGGCGCCAAGCTAGAAATGGTCCTGCAGCGCGGCCAGGTGATTGCCAAGGACTTAGAGGTCACGCGGGAACAGCCCCTGGGAGCCCAGTGGGTAAAACCCCACCCGCGTTAGAAGATAAGGAGAACGAGATATGGATAAACCACTGAAGGGACAGTTGGCTTACGTGACCGGTGCCGGGCGGGGGCTGGGGCGAGGTGCGGCGGTGAAGCTGGCGCAGTATGGCGCCGATGTGGTGCTGGTCGCCCGCAGCGGAGAGGAACTGGCCGTGACGGCACAAGCGGTAGAGCAACACGGGCAACGAGCTCTGGTACTCGTGGTGGACGTGGCTGATCCAGCGGCCCTTTTGGCCTCCATCCAGCGGGCCGAAAAGGAGCTGGGGCCCATCTCGGCGCTGGTCAACAATGCTGCTGTCCTCGATGTCTTACCCTTTGAAAAGACAGCGCCCCACCTCTGGGAGCGGGCGCTGGCAGTGAATCTCCATGCTCCCTATCATGCCATG
>SLSY01000200.1 GCA_007130145.1 Bacillota bacterium | reverse complement strand
CGAGAAAGGCGAGCACTAGTGTTTCGGGTCTGGCTTTGTGTTGCCTCATGTCATTTCCTTCCCCTGTATAGGGTGGCATCGTTCACCTTTTCTATGCTGGGAAAGGAATACCTCTTGCAAAGGTTAAGGGACTGTTTGCCACCCTGAGGCGAGTGCCTTCAGGCTCGGCAGGGTAATTCTACCCGAGAGGAGAAGTAGCCTTGCGTGCTTTGACTAGCTCAGCGAGTGTCGAGCGAATGATGATAGGTGAGTATACGAGTATGAGGAGGAGATCACTCTGGATCTGCATGCGTTGAGTCAGGTTCGCGCCCGCTTGCACCGGACGGTGGAAGGGGTCGTAGTCCTGGCAGAGGAGAGAAAAGTGGATCTCATGGTGGCAGCAATGCTTTGCTCCGGTCATGTGCTGCTCAATGACGTTCCCGGAGTGGGTAAAACTCTTTTGGCCAAGACGTTTGCCCGCTGTTTGGGCCTAGATTTTGCCCGCATACAGTTTACCCCGGACCTGCTTCCTTCTGATGTGACCGGTCTTAACTTTTACAACCAAAAGACCTCGGAATTCGATTTCCGGCCCGGGCCCGTATTTACCCATGTTCTCTTGGCTGACGAGATCAACCGGGCCACGCCCCGCACTCAGGCCAGCCTGCTTGAGTGCATGCAGGAGGAAACCGTATCCATCGATGGAGTGACCCGATCGCTTCCCGGGCCCTTCATGGTCATTGCCACGCAAAATCCCGTGGAGATGGAGGGGACCTTTCCTTTGCCCGAGGCCCAGCTGGATCGTTTTCTCATGTGCATTGATCTTGGCTATCCTGCCAAGGAAGGGGAGGGCGAGATCATCCGTCGTTTCCTGGGCGCGGATCCCCTGCTCGAAGTGGAACCTTTCTTGGACAAGAACCGGATTTACAGTATGCGAAAGACCGTGAGCGCGGTCCACTTCTCCCAGAGCGTCATTGACTATACCTTGGATGTGGTACGGCGCACTCGCACCCTCAAAGGGATACGCCTGGGCGCCAGCCCGCGGGGAACTCTCTACTTGGCCCGGTGTGCCCAGGCCTGGGCTGCCCTGCAAGGCCGCCCCTTCGTCTTGCCCGATGATGTGAAGGCTGTCGCCGTGCCCGTATTGGGACATCGTTTGCTGCCCGACGTGGAGTCTGCTTTGCACGCCCTTGATGGCCCACAACTGATCGCCGATATCGTGGCAGAAGTCCCGGTGCCCGTCGGCGGCTTTGAGGAAAGCGATACATGAGCCACTCTGCGGTGCGCGTGGTCGCGGCTGTAGCCATCCTGTTGGGATTGATGGTGGGAAATCCCACCATCATGGTTCCGGGCATGCTGCTTTTGACGGTCAGTATCGCTAGCTACTTATGGGCAGAGTATCTGCCCCGTCATTTGTCCGTGAAGGTGCATTTAAAACAGAGGAAGGTGCGCTTTGGCCAGACCGTTGTCGGTGAGGTAGAACTGCGTAACGATCAACCGTTCCCCATTCCCATGGTCGAGTGCTCGGTGGAGTGGCCGGAGGAATTGGACGCCAAGCAAGGGCGATTGATTCCCCACTATAAGCCAGGGCGGCTCATGCTCCATAATGTCTTAGCTTTGCGATGGTTTGAACGAGTGATCCGGCCTTTTGAAGTCGACTGCCAGCTGCGGGGAGTACACAGCTTTGGTCCCACCATGCTTTTCACCGCTGACCCTTTTGGCCTACTAGGCGGCCACCGGAGGCTAGCCCACGAGGAGGAGCTCCTGGTCTACCCCAAGACGGTTCCCGTGCGGGTAGCCCAGAGCTTACGTGCCATCCCGTTTGGCGAGAAAGGAGCACCCAGCTGGATATTCGATGATCCGTCCCGTTTTCGCGGTAGTCGTGAGTACCGGCCCGCCGATCCTTTTTCACGCATTGAGTGGAAGGCCACCGCACGTACTGGGCAGCTGCACACCCGGGTATTTGATGCGTCCTTTGCCACGGAGGTGGCGGTGTTTGTCAACCTTAGCACCAGCGAAAAGGCTTGGGAAGGCATTGATCATGCCTTGCTGGAGCGGACGGTGACCGTAGCCGCCTCGGTGCTCGAACACTGTTACGGGGCCGGGTTTCGGTTTGGTGTTTATACCAATGGTTTTGTGCGCAACCGCCGGAGTTCGGCTAGCGTGCGCATGGGTTCAGGTGAAGGCCATTGGTTGGCCGGTATGGAACTTCTGGCACGAGTGCTGCCCGCACTCGGCTTGCCGCCGGAGCGCATTCTGGCCGCTATAGCAAGTCGGGTGAATGATCATGCCCAGCTGGTGGTGATCACGGCCAGGATGACACCGGCATTGCGCCACCAGTTGATGCGCCAACGCGCTCACGGACGAAGGCTGGTGGTCATTTTTACCGGACAAGATGCGCCCGAGAAGATGTCTCGTGTTTCTGTTTATACGGTGGCCGAGAAGGAGGCGTGGCATGATTTGGCTGACATCACACTGGTCAAGAGTTCTTAGCAGTGCACTGGCCTTGGCCTGCTATGTGAGCCTGTACGGCCCCTGGGTCATACTGGCCGAGGAGGGGCTGGGACTTTCTCTCATGGGAGGGTATGTGCGCTTGGCGTTGCTCTTGGCGGTCGCTTGTGTGAGCACCCGCCTGGGTCACGGGACACTAGCTCGTCTTTCATCTGTCTTGCGTCTCCGTGTCACGTTGCTGTGGGGGGTCGTTGGAGTGGTGTTGACCTTTTGGGGCGTAGCCCTTCCTCTGGCCGCTCATCTCCCTTACGCCTGGTGGTTGCTCCTGGGTTTGGCCGCGTGGGTGAGGGGACTGTACATGGGCATCTATCCACCGGAAAACCCCGATATGCAAAGACAAATGGGGCTTGGCACCTTGGGACTGGCGTTGGTAATGGTTTTGGCTCACCAGTATGGTCTGTGGGAAGCGGTGCTCGTCCCGGCTACGCCCTTCATCGTGTTTTGGCTGGTGGGCATACTGGTGACCATGGGGCTTATGCATCTAGAGGAGCTCCGCGACCGTACCACAGAGCACACCGGGGCACTGGGGCGGTTTTGGCCGCCGCTTTTGGTGGGGTTGGCCAGCGTTATGTTGGCTCTGGCCGTTCTGTTCAGTTGGTTGGCACCGGCCCTGGTGCGGATGGTGCGGCCGGTGGCGCAGTTTGTCTGGTACGGGGTGCGAATGGTCTTTGGTGTGGTTGGTTATGGTCTGGGCTATGTGGTGCAGCTAATGATATGGATTCTGCGTTGGATTCTATCCCGGGGCCAGCCGCCTGACTTTGAGCCTCCCCAGGGCTTTGAGCCCGGCGAGATGTTCCCCTCAGACCAGATTGAGGGTGCCTCTCCTCTGATTGCCGAGACGTTGAAGTGGATGGGGATGGCCGCCCTAGTTCTGGCTGCTGTGGCTGCCAGCGCCTACGTATTGCTACGGGTGTGGCAGCGCCAGCGGCAAGCATCACCCCAAGAGCTCCGGGAGTCTTACGCTTCGCTTTCCGCATTGCGCCAGTGGGGTTCCAAGCGTTGGCACGAACTCCTCGAGGACATGGAGAGGAGGAGGAAGCGTTGGCATCGCTTCCGTCGTCGCGTTCCCGCATCGCCGCTGGAGATGTATCATACCCTCTTGGCTCTGGCCCGGCAGCGGGGTGTCCAGCGGCCCGAGGCCAGTACGCCCCATGAGTTTCTCGTTCCTCTCAAGGAGTGTTTTAGCGGCCATGAAAAGACGATTGAGGCCATCTCTCGCGCTTTCATCTGGGAGTATTACGGTGATGTCAGCCCTTCATCGGTTACGATGCGTGAGTTATCCCGAACCTGGCAGGAGTTTCGGCGCCAGCTCAACGCCGAAGATCAGCGCAAGCCCCCGAGTTGACTTACCCTGCGGTCACTTGCGCTCTTCTTGTGCTCTGACCTCCCGGTCCATGAGAATGCGAAAGATCATATTAGCGAAGGATTCTGATAATAGGGTGGCGAAACGAGGACGCTAGCAAAAGATAGGGTGGTGGTATCAGTTGAATGAGAAAGGAGTCATCCGCAACTACCTAAACGTGCAGTCAGCTCTTTGCCCTTCCTGTTCTCCCGACGGCGACAAGGTAGCGTTCATCATGAATGCCAGTGGGACGCCCCAGGTGTGGTGCGTGCCGCTGGAGGGGGGCTGGCCCCAGCAGGTCACCTTCTTTGATGACCGGGTGGCAGAAATCAGCTTTTCCCCTTGTTCCGATCATATTCTGTTTAGTAAGGATCAGGGAGGGAATGAGCATCACCAGTTGTATCTGGTGCGGCCAGACGGGACCGGTTTACGTGAACTCACCGATTGTCCCCGGGCCATTCATACTCTGGGACGCTGGTCGCATGATGGCCGGTGGCTGGGATGGGCATCGAATCGTGAGCATCCGGCGCATTTTGGCATCTACGTGCAGGAAGTGAACAGTGGTGCAGTCGAGCAGGTCTTCACGGCCAGCGGAACCCATCAGGTGCTGGCATGGTCACCGCATGATGACACGTTGCTCCTGTCGCGGGTCAACAGCAACCTCGATAACGACCTGCTTGTTCTGGATCTGGGGGATCGCAGTGTTGCGCATCTGACGCCGCACGAAGGTGAGGCTCAGTACGGAGATATCGCCTGGGCGCAAGAGGCAGAGGGGTTCTACCTTCTCACCAGTGAGGGAAGCGAGTTTACCTACCTGGCCTATTACGATCTTGACGAGCTAAGTCTAAGACGCGTCTTCGCAACCGAACATAATGTGGAACTGCTGCGCCTATCTCCCGACGGTTCCACCCTTGCTTTTAGCGTCAATGAGGAAGGATACTCGCGCTTATTCCTGCTGGATGAAGGCCAGAGGCAGCCGCGACCGGTTGAGGGCTTCCCTCCGGCGGTTGTGACCGGTCTGGAATGGTCACGGGACGGGGAGAATCTGGTAGTGGCCCTGGATGGCTCCTGTCATAATCCCAACCTGTGGGTGTATGATACCAAGACAAAGGGTTCTCGGCAGCTGACCTATGCTGCCTGGGGCGGTGTGGATCCTACCGGGTTGGTGGAGCCGGAACTGGTGCACTACACCAGCTTTGACGGTCTGACCATTCCCTCCTTCTATTACCGGCCCCGGGAGGGGAAAGGACCCTACCCCGTGGTGATCGATATCCATGGTGGTCCGGAGAGCCAGCGTCGCGTCAACTTCAACCCCATCACCCAGTACTTGGTGAGCGCTGGTTATGCAGTGTTTGCTCCCAATGTGCGAGGCAGCGCAGGCTATGGCAAGCGCTACTTGCACCTGGATGATGTCAGACGGCGCATGGATGCGGTCAAGGACATCGCCAGTGCCGTATCTTGGCTGGTGAAAGAGGGCGGAGCCGACGAAGACCGGCTGGCCGTCATGGGTGGGAGCTACGGTGGCTTTATGGTGCTAGCGTGCATTACCGAATACCCTCAGCTGTGGGCCGGAGCGATTGATATCGTAGGCATCGCCAACTTTGTCACGTTTCTTGAGCGCACCGGTCCCTGGCGGCGTTACTTGCGCGAATCCGAATACGGAAGCCTGGAGAGGGATCGGGACTTTCTCGTCAGCATTTCTCCTTTGCATAAGGCCCACCGCATTGTGGCGCCGCTCATGGTCATCCACGGCGCCAATGACCCGCGTGTACCCGTGGAAGAAGCCGAGCAAATCGTGGCAGCGGTACAAGAACGCCAGGGCGTGGTGGAGTATTTGCGCTATGAGGATGAAGGCCATGGGCTGGTGAAGTTGAAGAATCGTGTTGATGCCTATCCCCGGGTGGTAGCTTTCTTGGATCGGTTTGTGCGGAAGGCAGGGAGTTGAGCTCCATACTGGATCGTTTGTGGCAGTGCGTAGAAGGGGAGTCTCATTGCGTGTGCCCTGTATCTTGTCGCCCGAAAGCATCAGAATGAGGCTCAGACCGGCCGGAGCTGTCATGCCCGTCTCGGTGCGGTCATGGCGATAGAGCTTCTCGAGGATATGGGGTATTCTGAGGAGACACGCTCGGCTAGCGGGCAGTGTATCGTAGCTCAGCGCTATCGCAACACGGTTAAGCCGCAGACAATTGAAGCCCAAATCCTGTCAGATGCCGGCCAACGGGAGGCCCTGGGCCTAGGGGGATTGCCCGCGTCTTGATGATATAGCCAGAAAGCGCGATCGACCGTGGCACAAAAGAGACGGCAAAGGTGCCAGTGGTGATGAACATACCGTCTATACGGAACACCTCTTCAAGATGCGGAGGATAGAGGATCGTAATCACACCCCGCGGGCCCGGGAACTGGCTCGTCCCCGCCTGTCTTACATGGACGAGTTCTTCAGGGTATTGGGGGTTAAGTCAAGGGGGAGCAGTGAAGAGGTTTTCTGTTCTGCTTCTTCATGCTGCAGCATCACGTCAACCTCGACCCTTTTGTGGCTTTCTGATCTACTTGATAGACACTTAGCGACGAAGCTAGGTTGTGCGCGAGTAACTCTTGTGATAGAAGGGAAGTAAGAAAGGTGCTGAGAGGTGTATCCTCATGAGAACCCTGCAGAGATCCCTTGGTCCGTTGCTGATCATCGCGCTTTTTCTCGTAGCCGTGTCTCTGTGTGCCTTTCTCAGGGAAAATGCATTTCTTGAGGACCAAACCGTCCAGCGCATTCTCACCTTCGCCTCGGCTCAAGGGTATGCCCCTGTCAGGGACACCACGTACGGGTCGGTGGTGTTCATGGAAAAGCGAGACTACGATGGCTACATTCTGATGATATCCTACGACTACGTCGGGAGCGAGGTCGTGGTAATCAGAGTCCCGCGGGGCGCCGGAATGTCTGTTACAGCCGATCCCGATTCCACCCACTCTCAGGATTTCATCGCCATGTGGCACGAGTTCGATCGGCATCAGCACCCGATTTCGCATGAGGTGATCGCAGATGTTCTCTGGTGCAACCTCAAGACACATCAGGAATGGGCCAGACGCTTTGCTGTACACCACTTTGGGTTGCCCTACCAAGCGCTCTACGGCCTGGCGCACCTCGGGTTGAGGGCACTACTGCCAGCCGTAGGTCTCCAGGGCGTTTTCTTCCTCTGTCGTTGGTGGTTACTGGTACTTATCCCCGCAGTTGTGCTCATCTCCTGGGAATGGGTGAGACGTAGAAGCCAGAAACTTATCTAGCTCACTGAGAAGAAGGCTGAATCGGTAGGAGGATTTTGCGTTGTACCCATTCCCGGACCGAAAAGTCACCAGTACTGCGGCAGAGAGGGCGACAACACCATGTTCAACCCTCGCCGTTGGGGGCTTTTGACCTTGCCACCCCTGCCCTGTGACGGGGAATAACCCTATGGGCGCACGTCAAGTAGGCCTTCCTCTGCGGATCCCTCTGCTATGGGGGGTTAGGCCCCCAAACTGCGCATCCGTTTCGGTGTCTTCTCCCGGATCCGTCCTAACGCCATCGTCAACATGACACACAGGGCCAGTCCTATCCGTAACGATCTTCTCCCACCCGCGAATGGTGTGGTTCTCAAAGCCAAAGGAGGTGTCCAAGCAGCTGTTTACCCGTTCCACTGCCGTCCGCTTCCGGTACATCCGCTTTCACCGGTAACTTGACCGCGCCAATGGAATGAAGATGCGTCGATTCTCCTCCAGGGGAATGCGAATCGCCCCCTTCACCGGACAACGTTTCTTCCCGCACATACCAACCCGTAATGCCCGGTCGGACAACGATACTTCAGGCTCTGACGACTGTGCTCAACCCCTCCGTAAGTCATGGCTCGTACGGTGCCGCTTTGGGGATAATGGGCCGACACCGTACCACGATAATCATATACCACATGGCTGTGCCCGGTGAGCAAGCGGGTTTCCTCCCCGTCTTTCCATAGGTTGCGGATGTCGATCACCGGTTTGATGTCATGCTCATCCCATAGCAGCCTATGGAGTTTGCTGTCGTCATACCCCCGGTCGGCCACCCAGTATTGGCTGCGCTCCAGTAACGCCTTCCACCACTTCGGCCGCCGCTGCGGGGGTCACCCGGTACGCAATGGGCAGTTCGTACTGCGCATCCACCGCCAGATGCAGGGTGAATCCGAACCAGGAAACCACTTTCTTCCAGGGTGTTCCGTACGCTCGCCTACTCTTGTAGACATGTTTCCCCCAGGTGGAATCCTGCTCTCTGCGTACTCTGGTTTCTGTCGTCGCCGTCCCCGTGCATAAGCGCCAGGGCCTTGCCATCCAGACTCACCGTCTGGACCAAGTCCGGGAGTTGCTTCCCCACGTCCTCGACCAGTCGGTGGAATAGCTTCTTTACCTGCGCCCGACGGGCCAACAGCCGGCGTACGCAGCGGCTGTAGACTGATGCAGGCGGCACGGCGCCGGTGTGAGACCGCAGAGTCAGCGCCGCAGCTGTCCGTTACGCGACAGTTCCCGGCGCAGGCTCTGGATGCTGGGATGCTGATACACCACACCGGCCAGGATAGAGTTCCACACGGCCCGTATAGGGTAGTTCATTGCGACCGTGGCCCCGACGTCTCTCCAGCGAGCGCATGAGTTCTTCATCGGGCAGGTGGTCCAGTACCAGCTTCAATCGCGCCAGATCGCCCAATTCTTCAATCTCCTGCCAGTCAAACAGTCGCTTTTGTGCTATCATAGCCATACGGGATCCCTCTTTCTTGCTGGTCTTTTGTTCAACATCTCAAGACTTCGGCGTGAAAGAGCGGAACCCTGTACTGTATGGGGGCAATTCACCCTCCGACCCCGGTTTTTGCTTTCCTTATCTCCATAAACCTCATTTTCGTGGGGGAAACACCTTTTGGCACCTCAACCCAGCCCCTGTTCCAACTGGCTTTTTAGCACACCGGAAATGCCTCGTGAAAGGGTAACGCTCTACGGTGAGTGGTCTAGCCTGGGGCGGGTGCATGAGCCCATGCTCGAGAAGGCCGCCTGGCGATCTTGCGGGGTGGAAGATCGCCGGCATTCTCCTGACCTACGCAAGGTTTTTGGCTTCGCTTCAGAGAAATAAGCCCCAAGACTGCCTAGTCGATGAGGGGGATTTATGAAAGACAAAGCCTTTGATGCAGTAGCGTATTTGAAGGCCCAGCGGCAGGCCATCATCCAGCGCGTGGAGGCCTTCGGAGGAAAACTCTACCTTGAGTTTGGCGGCAAGCTTCTGTCCGACCAGCATGCTGCACGCGTTCTTCCCGGTTACGATCCCAATGCCAAACTGG